>JAPLJL010000359.1 GCA_026388615.1 Pseudomonadota bacterium
CGGGATGACTGGTTCCTCCCCCCTGACAAGCCCTGACCGAAAAAACGGTTTTGTCGGCTCGGAGCGTTATTTGGGTATACTATTTATAGATGGATTTTAAAATTGTAACTAAAAAAATCCTGGATGCCTTCCGGGCCGCGGAGGTTCGATATTCCCTGATTGGCGGCTTTGCGTTGGGGGTCTGGGAAGCGGGAAGATCCACCGTGGATATGGATTTCCTGGTTCATCGCGACGATCTGGATAAGATCGGCAAAATCATGGCCGGGCTGGGCTATGAATGCAAATATAAAACCGAGAATGTCTCCCAGTATGTTTCCTCCCTGAAAATTTTCGGGGAAATCGATTTCATCCACGCTTTCCGAAAGGCCAGCCTGGAGATGCTCGGCCGGGCCAAAGAAAAAGAGATTTTCAACGGTGAGATGAAAATCAGGGTCCTGTGCCCAGAGGACCTGATCGGGTTGAAACTCCAGGCGATGAGAAACAATCCCTCCCGGGAGCAAACCGACCGGGCGGACATCGAAGCCCTCGTTTCCCTGCATCGGGAAAAACTCGATTGGGAATTGCTGGAGGAATATTTCAAGCTTTTCGAAATGGAAGATTCATTTAAAAAACTCAGGAACAAATAAATGGTCCTTTCCGAAGAAACCAAAAAAGAATTGCTGGAACTTTCCCGCTCTCCTTCCCTGCGCCGGGACCTGGAAGCCCTGGCTTCCCGCCGGATAAATCCCCTGGTCCAGGGAGACAACCTCCTCGTGGACAAACTGCTGGAATTTCTGACCCAGTACAACGAATTCATCAGCCACCGTCCCCGGGCATTTAAAATAATCATCGATAAAGTCTCTAAGCTCTAGCTTTACCGTAGTTAAGTTCCATGGATAAGACCGCGATCATCGATTTCCTGAAGAACCAGGTGCCGCTTTTTCAGGGCTTCCCGGAGGCCCGCCTGCGGGAACTGGTCGAGGGTTCTCATCTCACCACCTACGAACCCAATGAGGCAGCGATCCGGTTCGGTGAGGAGGGACTATTCCTGGGTGTCATTCTCGAAGGTGAATCCGAGGCTTCCGTCACCGATGACCGCGGGGAAAAACACCGGGTCGGCCTTCTGAAAAAGGGGGATATCTTCGGGGAGATGTCGCTCATGACCGGGGACAAGACCATGGCCGATGTCATCGGGATCACCTCCTGCCAGGCCCTGCTGATCCCCTCCAGCCTCTTTTCCACCATCCTGATCACCCATCCCCCCGCGGTTAAATACCTGTCGAAAACCATCTCCGAACGCATCAAGAGGTCTGCCCGGGAAAACACCGGATCGGACCTGGCCGCCTCGGCTTTCCGGGCCAGCGAGGATCCCTACGGTTTCAAGCTCAAAAGCGAAGAGCCGATGAAAATCCTCGTGGTAAACTGCGGATCCTCATCTCTGAAATACAATTTTTTCGATACCGGAAACGAGAAAGCCAATGCCCGCGGGATGATCGAAAAAATCGGGGAAGAGGGTACCCGCCATACCTACCGCTCGGCCCGGGGTGAAATCTCTCAAATCCTCCCGCCAGGCGGGCACGCGGAGGCCTTCGCGGCCATGATGGCGGCCCTGCGGGATCCGGACCGGGGGGTGATCGGATCCCCGGATGAAATCGCCGCGGTGGGGCACCGGGTCGCGCACGGCGGAGATCTCTTCCCTAACTCAACCATTATCACCGATAAGGTAATCGAGGAAATCCAAAACCTTTCCCGGCTGGCCCCTCTCCACAACCCCGTCAACCTGGTCGGGATCAGGGAAGCCCTGCGCCTTTTCCCCCGGGCCTCCCAGGTCGCGGTCTTCGACACCTCTTTTCACCAGACCCTGCCCGCCTACGCCTACCTTTACGGCCTGCCTTACGAGTATTACAAAAAGAACCGGATCCGCCGCTACGGTTTTCACGGAATGTCCCACTCCTACGTGGCCCTGAAGGCCGCGGAGCATCTCAAGCGGCGCTTCAACGAGTTGGAGATCGTCACCTGCCACCTCGGGAACGGGGCCTCGATCTGCGCCGTGGACCACGGCCGCTCCATCGATACCTCCATGGGACTGACCCCCACCGAGGGCCTGATCATGGGAACCCGCTCCGGCAACCTCGACCCCTCCGTGGTCACCCACCTGATCCGGACCGAGGGATTGGACCCCGACGCAATGGACCGCATCCTGAACCGGGAAAGCGGGCTGAAGGGTATCTCCGGCATCTCCAACGACATGCGGGAAATCGAAAAAAACGCCCAGGAGGGCAATCATCGCGCCCTCCTGGCCTTCAAAACCTTCTGCTATCAAGTCCGGAAATATATCGGGTCCTATGTGGCGGCAATGGGGGGACTCGATGCTCTGGTCTTTACCGGGGGCATCGGCCAGGGCAGCGCCGGGGTACGGAGCCTGGCCTGCCAGGGCCTGGGCTACATGGGCATCCGAATCGAGGAAAAGAAAAACCAGGAAGCCCCGGGCGTGGAAAATGTTATCGATATCTCCGTTCCGGAATCCCCGGTCCGGGTCTTGGTCATCCCCACCGACGAGGAGCGGATGATCGCCCGGGAAACCATCCGGACCCTGGGCCAGCGCCACGTGACCCGGATCATCAGTACCCAGAAAGACACTCCCATTACCCTGGAGGTTTCCGCCCACCACGTCCATCTTTCCCAGATGCATGTCGAAGCCCTTTTCGGACCCGGGCACCAGCTCACGGTTGATAAGGAGCTTTCCGAGCCCGGCCAGTTTTCCTGTAAAGAAACGGTCAACCTGGTCGGTCCCAAGGGCCGGGTGGAACGGGTGCGAGTCCTTGGACCGACCCGGAAAGAAACTCAGATTGAGATTTCCATGACGGAGCAATTCAAGCTCGGGATCCATCCTCCCATCAGGGAGTCCGGGGATATCGAGAACAGCCCGGGCCTAACCCTGGAAGGCGCGGCCGGCACCCTGACCGTAAGCAAAGGAGTGATCTGCGCCATGCGCCATATACACATGTCTCCGGAGCACGCCCTGCTTTTCGGTCTCCGCGATCGCGACCGGGTCATGGTCAGGGTCAAGGGGGAGCGGGAACTGATTTTCGGGGACGTGCTGATCCGGGTCACCCCGGGGTTCAACCTGACCATGCACATCGATACCGATGAGGGAAACGCCGCCAGCGTCAAGACCGGGGACCTGGGATACAT
>JAPLJL010000038.1 GCA_026388615.1 Pseudomonadota bacterium
GAGATACTTTTCCCCGCGGAGAGCAAGGAGTCTTCCTTATTGAAGATTGATCGCACGATAACAGGGGAAAACTGGGAGACGGTGGAGATTCCGATTCAACGCAAGACCGGGGAGGTGCGTTGGGTTCTCTGGAATTCGGCGAACGTATACGGCGAGAATGGCGAGGCACTGCTTTCCACCATTGCCCAGGGGCAGGACATTACCGAGCGTAAGGTGGCGGAAGAAGCCCTGGGCCGGAGCGAGGAGAGTTTCCGCCTGATTTCGGAAAATGCCTCGGACTTCATTACCTTGATCGATCGGGAAGGGATAATGCTTTATGCCAGCCCTTCCCACCGGCGGCTAGGTTACGATCCGAAAGAAGTCGTGGGGAAATCAGCATTGGATTTTATAACCGCGAAGGATAAGGAAAAAATCAACTCGCTGTTGCAGTTATTGGTTCATGCGGAAAAAGAGGATTTAAACCAAATGTTTAAGGAAGGAAATTCTGATCGTTATGTTTACGGGGCTGACGATAAATCCGGGAATATTCATTACATGGAATCAACTACAAATATCATCCCAAACAATGAAACCGGAGATTTTAATATTTTGTTTGTTTCCCGTGATGTTACCGAACGCCAAAAGGCGGAGGAAGCCCTGCGGCGGAGCGAGGAGCAATTCCGCTTAATCTCCGAAAATAGTTCGGATTTGATTGTGCTGATAAATATGCAGGGGGAATATCTTTACGCCAGCCCATCCCACCGGCTATTTGGATTGGAGCCGGGAGACCTGATCGGAAAATCGGCCTTCGCGAGTATTCACCCGGATGACACGGAAAAAGTTATGGAAATCGGAATGAAATTTATGTCCGCCGATCATGAAGAACTGTCACGAATCAAACAGAAGGGGGTGAACGAGCGGATAAATTGCAGATACATTGACGGCTGGGGGCAAATTAGGCATCTGGAGCTAACTGGAGACTTGGTCGAAGATGCCAAAAACCAGGGGTTCAATATTCTTCTAATCGGACGGGATGTTACCGAATCAAAGAAGATTGAAGAGGAAATGCTGAAGAACGAAAAGCTCCAGTCGCTCTCGGTCTTGGCCGGGGGGATCGCTCACGATTTCAATAATCTCCTGGCCGCGATCCTGGGGAATGTCTCCGTGGCCTTGAGCACGACCGATTCCAAGAGTGAAATGCATGAACTGTTAAAAGATGTGGAGACCGCTTCCCGCCGGGCCGGCGGCCTGGTTCAGCAGCTGCTCACCTTTTCCCGGGGCGGAAGCCCGGTTAAAAAGAAGATGGCGATCGGTCAACAGCTCCGGGACGACGTCCAGATAGCCATCTCCGGCTCACGGGTGGAATGCGAGTATTCTCTGCCGGAAGATCTATGGCCGGTGGAAGTGGATCCCGGTCAATTCCGCCAGGCGGTCAGCGCCCTGGTGATCAACGCCGTCCAGGCCATGCCGGAAGGCGGAAAAATAGGGGTCAAGGCGAAAAACCTGAGGGTCGGGAAGGAATTCGGAGACAATCTTTCGGAAGGGGAATACGTAAAGATCAGTTTCCGCGACTCGGGTAAGGGAATCCCTCCGGAAAGCCTGCCGAAGATCT
>JAPLJL010000429.1 GCA_026388615.1 Pseudomonadota bacterium
GCCTTCCCTGGCCGATACGAGCCGTCGGCTCGGGCAGGCGGCGGGGCGTGGCCTTCTCGAACATTGTTAACTTTTTCTTTTTTTGGGGGGAAGGTTTTGCTCCCCTCACAATTAGTTCCTACCGTTTGCCCGGCAGGCTGACCTGCAGGGTCTAGCCCGTGTCGATAGATACTTTATCGTCAAGTTTGTCGAATCCTGATTTCCTAAGAGTTCGTGTCGCAAGAACCTTCCCCCCGGGGTTTTTCTAAAACCAAGAAATTTCATGCTCATTGTTATTTTTTACTCTTGCCCATGACCTACGACCTATTTATTAAGCGCTTGTCTCCTGAGGATTTAAAAGCTATACAGGAATGAGCATGACTTACCGGACGAAACTTTTCTGGGTAGCCGTCCTCTATTTCGTGGAGGGATTTCCTTTCGGCTTGATTCATAACGCCCTGCCCGTGTATTTCCGGATCTTCGGGGTGAGCCTGAAGGAAATCGGGCTCATGAGCCTGGTCAGCCTGCCCTGGGCGGTAAAATTTTTCTGGGCGCCCGCGGTGGATGCCATCGGCCGGAAAAAGCATTGGTTCGTGACCTGCCAGATTTTCATCGCGCTCACGATCGTTTCGTTCCCCTGGCTGATGCGGGCCCAGACGCTGGACTCTTTCTTCTGGATCTTCCTGATCGGGCTGGCTTTTTTTTCCGCGACCCAGGACATCGCCATCGACGCTTATACCATCCGGCTCCTGAATGATAAAGAGCTGGGAATGGCCAACGGGGTGAGGGTAACCACTTACCGGATCGCCCTGATCGCGGCCGGCGGGGTGTTTATCGCCGGAGCCGGGTGGCTGGGATGGACAACCATGTTTCTGGCCGGCGGGATCCTGATCCTGCTGACCGCGCTGGTCACGCTCCGGGCCCCGGAAACGCGGGAATCCTCCCTGGTGGAGGGGCAAGATCATTCCCCCCGGACATTTCAGTATTTCGTGGTCATCCCCCTGAAGGAATTTCTGGCCCGGCCGGGATTCATCCAGGTTTTTCTTTTTGTTCTTCTTTTCAAGCTCGGCGACATGGCCATGGGACCGATGATCAATCCCTTCTGGGTCGACCGCGGCTTCACCCTGTTCGAAATCGGGGCGGTTCCCGGGACTGTGGGTGTGGTTGCCACCATCGCGGGGGCGCTTCTGGGCGGGCACCTGACTAACCGGTGGGGCATCTTCCGCGGACTCTGGATCCTGGGGATTTTCCAGGCGGGCTCCAACCTGGTTTACGCCGGCGCCGCGTTCCTGCCTTCCCATCCGGCGCCGATGTATATCGCTTCCGTGACAGAATCCTTCACCGGGGGGATGGGCACCGCTCCCTTCCTGGCTTTCCTGATGAAAATCTGCAACAAGGATCATGCTGCCACCCAGTACGCCCTGCTCTCCGCCCTCTTTGCCATGACCCGTTCATTTTCCGGGGCGTTTTCAGGCTGGGGCGCGGAGAGCATGGGTTACGCCACTTATTTTACCTTCACGTTTTTTCTTGCCTTTCCCGCCTACGCCATGCTGCCCTGGGTCAAACAATGGCTGGGGGAAAAAGC
>JAPLJL010000389.1 GCA_026388615.1 Pseudomonadota bacterium
ATTACCTGCCCGTTATTTTTAAATCAAATTGTAGACATATATGATTGGCGGGACGTAGTTTATTTGCAGTTTTTTATCCTGCCCGGTTCATCTTGTTAGAAATATTGGGTTTGGCTCATTATCTGACGAGGAGGCGGGGAAGTCAATCAGGCCCGAAGGTCGACGACCGACCATCGAGCCTACTTCGCTAAAGCTTCGAAGCCCAGGCAGCCGACTGCAGACCGGGGATAAAAATAAATATCTGATGGCGGATAACAGATTAAAATCCCCCTTCCTCCCCCTTTCAACAAAGGGGGAAATCAATAAAGAAATTCCTCACCGGCAGTCGCCGGAAGGGGGATCAGCGTTTTTTCGAGAGACTTTCCAAATCCCGGTAGAACTGCGGGTAGGAGATTTTTACCGATTCGGTGCCCTTGACCTCGGCGCCCGGGCCCGCGGAGAGGGAAGCCACGGTGAAGGCCATGGCGATCCGGTGGTCGCCGGCGGAGATGAAGCTGGCCGGCTGGAAACCTTTCCCGCCCTGGATGTCCAGGCCGTCGGGGTACTCCTTTACCCCCACCCCCGCCCGGGCCAGCTCCCGGGCCACTACTTTGAGCCGGTCGCTTTCCTTGACCCGGAGTTCGCCCGCGTCCCGGATCCGGGTCGGGCCTTTGGCCGCCGCGGCGGCGATCGAAAGGATCGGGATCTCGTCCAGCATCCGCACGATCAGCGCGCCGGAGAAATCCCCGCCTTCAAGTTTGGAAGACCGGGCCCGGAGGGTACCCCAGGGTTCCCCGCACATCTTTCCTTCCGGGGTAACGGTGATGTTCCCGCCCATTTTCTGCAGGGCCTCGATGATCCCGGTCCGGCCCGGGTTCAACCCCACGCCGGAGAGCGTGATATCCGAGCCGGGAAGGATCAGGGCCGCGACCAGGAAGAAGGCGGCGGCGGAGATGTCCCCGGGGACAGTGATTTCTTGGCCTTTAAATTCCGGGACCGGCGGCTCGATCCGGACCAGGCCTTTTCTTTGCACGAGGGGTGAGCCGAAAAACTCGAACATCCTTTCGGTGTGATCCCGGGATCCGCCCGAGCCTTCCGGCTCCAGGACCTCGGTGGGTCCTTCCGCGAAGAGCCCGGCCAGGATGATGGCGGATTTAAGCTGGGCGCTCGAGACCGGCATTTGGTAGCGGATGCCCTGAAGCTTTCCGCCCGAGATGGCCAGGGGGGCCTTTTTCCCGCCTTCGCGCCCCGTGATCCTGGCTCCCATGAGCTTCAGGGGTTCGGTCACCCGCCCCATCGGGCGGCGGGAAAGGGAGCGGTCCCCGGCGATGACGGAAAAAAAGGATTGTCCGGCGAGGAGCCCGGTCATGAGCCGAAGGGTCGTCCCCGAGTTGCCCGCGTTCAGGATTTCTTCCGGCTCGGTCAGGGAATTCCGGCCCCGGCCTTTGACCAGGTAGGTTTTTTCATCCTTTTTCTGGATCTCCACGCCGAGTTTCTGGAAAATCCGGAGCGTGCGGAGGTTGTCGTCACCCCCGGAAAAATTCTTGATCAGGCTTTCGCCCCGGGCCAGGGAAGAGAAAATGATCGCCCGGTGGCAGACCGACTTGTCCCCCGGGAGGGTGAGTTTTCCTTTGAGCGCGACCGGTTTTTTGGGGCTTTTAAAGAGCATCGCGGTATCTTTTCGCCTGCGAGAAAAATTCGAAGATTTCTTCCGGCTTATCTTCTTTGATGTAGGTTTCGAGCTCGGTAAAACATTCCCGGAATTCGGCCAGGATGGCGAGCATCGGTTCCCGGTTCAGGGACAGGATGTCCCGCCAGAGCTCCGGGGGACTCGCGGAAACCCGGGAGAGATCACGCAAACTGCCCGCCCCGGTCCGCCGGATTTCTTCCCCGGGGAAAAGCCGGAAAACCGCCTGGACGAGGCTGGCGGAAACCGCATGAGGAAGGTGGCTCACGGCGGCGAGGATCTGGTCGTGCTCTTTCGGATCAAGATTAAACACCTGGGCCCCGATCATTTCCCAAACCTCCTGCACCACGCGAATGGCCCGGGAATCGGTCTTTTTCGTCGGGGTGAGGATCACCCGGTTGCCGGCGAAAAGCCCGGATCGGGCCGAACCCGCCCCGCCTTTTTCCGAACCCGCCAGGGGATGCCCTCCCACGAAGTAGATCACCCCGGCTTTTTCCATTTCCTTGACGATCGGCGCCTTGACGCTTCCCACGTCGGTCAGGTAGGCCCCGGGCTTGAGCGCGGGCAGGATCTTTCTGGCCGTCGGGATGATCGCGCGCACCGGGGTGGCGAGGACCACGAGCTCCGCGTCTTTAACCCCCTCCACCGGGTCCGAGACGGCCCGGTCCACGATCCGGCGGGAAAGAGCGAGATCAAGGTTCTCCCGGGAACGCCCGACCCCGACAATCTCTTCGGCGATTCCCTTTTCCTTCAAGTCGAGGGCGAGCGAACCGCCGATCAGGCCGACCCCGATGATGGTCACCCGTTGAAAATGAGGATCCTTCCGCGCAGCTTTGGAATTCACTTGATTAGCTCCTCCCGGGAAACGGCCTCTTTAATTCCCTGCTCATCCCGGCCTGACCGTCTCTCCGGCCAGCGATTTGCGTACGGAGAGCAGGAAGGGAATCGAGACCAGCTCCATGATTACCGTGAACCATATTATATAACTGATCGAGTGCTCATAGAAAATCCCCATGAGTCCCGCGCCTAGGAGCCAGGCCAAACCGTAAGCGGTGTTGAAGATGCCGTAGGCGAGCCCCCGGCGCGCCATCGGGATCAGGTCGGCGATCGCGGCCCGCATGATGGTTTCCTGGATGCCCATGGAGATTCCCCAGAGGACGATCGCGGCCAGGATCAGGCCGGGGTTCAGGGAGAAGCCCAGGAGAGGGATAAAAATGGTGAAGACCGGGATCGAGAACAGGGAAACCAGGCCGATCCGGTCGTAGATTTTCCCGATGGCGAGGGCGGCCAACGCGTCCACCCCCATGGCGACCGCGTAAAAGAGCGGGATCTGGGCATCGGAAATCAGGGCGTGCTTCTGAAAGTGAAAAGCGAGGAGGGGGAAGCTGGCGAAACCCGCCATGCTGAAAAGGATGAAAAAGGTGTAGAGCCAAAAGACCCGGGGGAGTTTTTTCCCTTCGGATTCCACGGCGGTGCTGGAGGGCTTTTCCAGTTTTTCCGGGGCGGGTACCTTCTTCCAGGCGAAATAAAGCACGACCAGGACGAGGATGCCGGGGATGAAAAGAAGTTTAAACCCGAGGCGATACCCATCGTGCAGGAAAAGGACCACGGTGAAAATCAGGGGCCCGGCGAAAGCCCCGATCTGATCCAGGGCCTCATGGATGCCGAAGCCCAGGCCCCTCCCGACTTTCTGGGTGGCATAGGAGAGAATGGTGTCCCGGGCGGGGGAGCGGATGGCCTTGCCGAGCCGCTCGACGATGATCAGGCCGGCGGCCAGGGGCCAGTTCCCGGCGAAGGCGAGAAAGGGGATAGCGAGAATCAGGCCATAACCCAGAGTGGTGAAAAGCCAGTAGCGTTCGGTGCGGTCGGC
>JAPLJL010000247.1 GCA_026388615.1 Pseudomonadota bacterium
TGTCCGGCGGGTTCAGGTATACCCCAACCACATCCGTGAGTTTCTCCACGAACCGCTTGTCGCGGGAAAGCTTAAAGGGCTTCACCCGATGAGGCTGGAGACCGTGAGCGTCCCAAATTCTTTGCACCGTGGACTTCCCCACCCCCTGGGCCTTCGCCATTGTTCGGGTGGACCAGTGGGTCGCGTCTTTAGGTGTCGTCTGCAGGGTGGCCTCTACGATGGCCTTCACCTTCGGCAGAGAAAGGGCCTGAGGGCTTGGCCCGTGAGATTCATCCTCGGCGATCCCGGCCAGCCCCTTTTCTTGGAAGCGCTTTCGCCATTGAATCACGGTGGGGCGGGAGGTTTTCAGGGCGCTCGCGATGGCGTTGTTGGCCATCCCCTCAGCCGCAAGCAGGCAGATGCGGGTCCGCAAGACGGTTCTTTGCGGAGTGATTCCGGCTCGACCCCACGCCTCAATGGTCTTGCGTTGCTCCGCGGTCATCATCAAAGTCTTAGCTTTTTTCCACATGCTCCGGATTATATAATGCCGGAGCTTCATTGTAAAGATATTGCTGGGACACCACACTAGCAAAGGTTTTCAAACTCATGCCGGGCTGGTGTCTGTTAGATGTCATCCCTGTGAAAGCAGGGATCCAGTAATTCTTTAAAAATACTGGATTCCCGATCAGGTCGGGAATGACGAAATGAGGTAGGGGCGGGGTTTATCCCCGCCCATGATTGAAAGGTGGCGGGTCCGGACGCAATCGGGCCCTGCGCGGCGGCTCCTGGAACAACAACAATCCGGAGAACTTACGCGCATCCAACCGGAACAGGAACAATCCCACGAACAGGAACAACAACAACGGCTTCCGATGTGTCCGTGAAGCCTCTGGAATTATT
Source organism: Pseudomonadota bacterium (assembly GCA_026388615.1). GTDB lineage: Bacteria > Desulfobacterota > JAPLJL01 > JAPLJL01 > JAPLJL01 > JAPLJL01. The sequence continues at coordinate 880 of JAPLJL010000247.1, forward strand.
TTGAAGGCCTGGTTCTTGAGCTGGGAAGCTTGAGAGAGCGCCTTTCAGAGACCAGAAGGCCCGCACCCTGCCCGCGCTTTTATTTTCCCCCTCACCCCCGCCTGCGCCAAGGCTTTGGCGGGCAGGCCGACCCTCTCCCACGGAGGGGAAAGGGAAAATAGAAGATAAGGGCGAATAACGCGGTAATCCGGCCGGGGTTCACCGGAAAAACGGGGCTCCGGCCGGGACTTTTTTAAACGAGTATTTCTTTCAATACTTTCCTGGATTCCAGCCTACGCGGGAATGACGGGGAGGAGGGCTGGATTCCTTCCGCCTATGGCGGGACGGGAATGACGAGGGGGCGGGGTTTATATCCGCCTGATGTGGGAGGGGACGAGCCCTTCCCCTACGGGGGAAGGTGGAATTGAATATGTAGGGGTGGGCTTTACCTGCCCTGAGCGGAGCCGAAGGATCCCCGCCCGGGATAGGGAGGGCATGAAGCCCTCCCCTCCGAGCGGATTCGAGGGAGAAAGCGAAAAATAAACAGGAATTACATCAGGTCTTTCAGCTGTCCCATCAGGTCCTGAAATTCCTTGATCGTAAGCTGCTGGCTGGCGTCGCAAAGAGCGGTTTTGGGGTTGATATGCGCCTCGATCAGGAGCCCGTCCGCGCCGGCGGCCAGGGAGGCCCGGCTCATCGGGGGGATCAGTTTCTTGACCCCGGTGGCGTGGCTCGGGTCGGCAATGATCGGAAGGTGGCTCAGGTTCTTGACCAAGGCCACCGCGGTGAGATCCAGGACATTCCGGTAGGCGGTTTCGAAGGTGCGGATGCCTCTTTCGCAGAGAATCACCCGGGGATTGCCAAAGCTCATGATATATTCGGCCGAAAGCAGGAATTCCTCGATCGTGGCGGAAGGGCCGCGTTTCAGCAGCACGGCTTTCTTGATTTTGCCGAGTTCCTTGAGCATGTCGAAGTTCTGCATATTGCGGGCGCCGACCTGGTAACAATCGATATCGTATTTGGCGAAGAGATCCATCTGGCCGATATTCATGATTTCCGTGACAATGGGAATTTTCACTTCTTTCCGGGTTTCCGCCAGGAACTTGAGGCCTTCTTCACCCAGACCCTGGAAGGCGTAGGGGCTGGTGCGGGGCTTGAACGCCCCGCCCCGGAGGATCTGGGCTCCCGCGGCTTTCACCCCCCGGGCGCTTTCCAGGAGCTGTTCCCGGGTTTCCACGGCGCAGGGGCCGGCCATGATCACCGGTTTTCCTCCCCCGACGGTTACGTCTCCGACTTTGATCTTGGAGTTCTGCTGGTGGAATTCCCGGCTGACTTCTTTGTATTTCGAAGAGACCCGTTTGACCTGGTCAACCCCTTCCAGCATGAATTCGTTTTCCTCCAGCCGGGTGGTATCACCCCGGACGCCGATCAGGGTGGAGATACCCTTGTCTACGTGGGGTTCGTTCCCGGCTTTCCGGATTTTGTCGATTACCGCTTGAATCTCGGCTTCAGTGGCGGATTTCTTCATCAGGATAATCATCGAAAGTCCCTCCTATTAAAAAAACAAAATTATTCCCCAGAAATATAATACAAACTTTTTGACGGGTAAATGGTCGAGAGATCCGAGCTATCCATGTGTGGTGAGAACCAATAATTAGGGCGAAAGGTCAAAAAGGCAGAGAGGATTTGAATTTAATATTCCAAAAAAATAATTGAGTATTACTTCCGAACAGAAAGTTTAAATGCAATAATTCGATGCAAATGAACTTGAAAAACTTGGATATCCTGCATCCTGCGAATATTCTGCCGCTGGGATTGAAAGCGGCCGCAATTGTAATCATGGCCGCGATCGCCGGCCTGCTTTTTAACCTGGTCAATCCCCGGGCCATCCCTTACTTTTCTCCGAAGCTATACGATATCTACGTTTCCTGCCCGATGGAAGAAAAAGCCCCGGGGATAAAAAGAATCTCAAGCCGGGAACTCAACGACTTGCGGGTTGCCGGGGTGATAATCGTCGATTCCCGTCCTGCGTTGGAATATCTGCAAGGCCACATCCCCGGGGCGATTTCCCTCCCTTACGATCCCCTGGCCTGTCCGGATCCAAAAACAGTGGAGACGATAAAAGCGGGAGAACAGATGGCGGTGGTTTACGGGGGTACTTTGCATGACGAAGGAGTAGCTTTGGCCCAGGAACTTTTCCACCAGGGGATTCCCATGGTGGCCCATCTTGAAGGTGGGTTTCCCGCCTGGGCCCAGGCGGGGATGACGGTGAAGAAAGGGGAAAGCCGGTAGCAGATAACCGGTAATCGGATCGGTTAAATGCCAAATAAATGTCCAAATTAAAAGTTCAAATGCTTAAATC
>JAPLJL010000004.1 GCA_026388615.1 Pseudomonadota bacterium
AGGGGAGATTCGCGAGCGAGATCATCGAAAATCCCCCTGCCGTTTCCGGGATTCCCCGCTATTACCGTCGTTACGGGGTCCCGCCCGAATTGTTCCGGGATGATCTGGTACGGGCGGGGGAGCCTGACTTGGTCCTGGTTACCTCGGGGATGACCTACTGGTATCCGGGGGTGACGGCGGCGATCGGGGCGATCAAAGAGGTTTATCCGCGCGTCCCGGTGATCCTGGGAGGAATATACGCCACCCTCCTTCCCGAACACGCCCGGGAATTTTCGGGGGCCGACCGGGTTTTACCCGGAAAAGCGGAAGAAAATCTTTTCAGACTTTTAGGAGATATCGCGGGAGGGGAGTGGGAGCGCCGGGCCGGGGCGGAGGAAATCTGGTGGTCCTACCCGGCGCTGGATTTAAAAATAAAGCCGGAATCCATCCCGATTTTAACCAGCCGGGGGTGTCCTTTACGCTGCGGCTACTGTGCTTCGCGGATTCTTTTCCCGGGTTACTTCCGGAGGGATGCCGCCGAGGTGATTGCCGAGATCCGGGATGTGAGCCGGCGGTTCAGGGTTCAGGACGTGGTTTTTTTTGACGATGCCCTGCTCTCGGGCGGAGGGGATTATTTGATCGGGCTTCTTCAGGGTGTGTCGGAACTGAATCTTAACTTGAGATTTCATTCCCCGAACGGGATCAACATCCGGGGGATTAATGCAACTTTGGCCCCATGGATGAAAAAGGCGGGATTCAAAACCTTGAGATTAAGCTTGGAATCAGGCGACCCGGTTTTCCAGGAGAAAACCGGGAAGAAGGTTAATAATCGGGAGTTTGAACAGGCGGTTAAAGATCTTCACGACGCCGGTTTTACCCCGGAAGAGATCGGGGTGTATATCCTGGCTGGACTTCCCCGCCAGGAAGCCGGGGAGGTTTTCGAAACCATCAGGTATGTCAAAGAAGCAGGGGCGAGGCCGGTGGTGGCTGAATACTCACCCATTCCGGGGACGGAGCTCTGGCCGGAGGCGGTCAAGGCATCTCCTTTCGATATTTCCCACGAGCCGCTTTTTCATAATAATACGTTACTACCCTGCCGGTGGGACGGATTCAGCTACGATGATCTGGCCCGATTAAAGCTGGAAACCAAAAGAGTTGAGGATTTAGATGGATAAATTTACTATAATAGTAAAGATTATGTGGAAAGGAGGCGCTTTCATTGCCTACGTATGAATATAAGTGTAAGTCATGTGGACACGAGTTTGAGGCTACTCAAAGGATCACCGCTCCTCCCCTGCAGACCTGCCCAAAATGTAAGACTGGCAAGGTGCAGCGAATGGTTTACCCTTCCGCTTTCATTCTCAAAGGCAAGGGGTGGTATGTAACCGATTACGGCCGGAAAGACGGGGGAGGAGGAGGATGGGAAGCTTCCCGGAAAAAAGATGAAAAAAGCGAACATTCCGGGACTGCCGAGACGGAGAAAAAAGAAACCAAGGAAGCCAAGGAGACCAAAGATACCAAAGAAACTAAAGATACCAAGGAAACTAAAGATACCAAGGAAGTTCCCAAGGAAGCTCCCAAGGCTTCGGCTTCCGATTCTTTGAAAAATGCTTCGAATTCCTAGAGAAGTTGAACCCCTCCGGTTGCGGGCCCGAATGTCAGCAGGGTGAGGGGGAATCCGGGAAAATAAAGGGGGGAAGATGCCGAAGAAGATTTTAGTCGCGGACAGCAGCATTACGATCCAGAAGGTTTTTTCCTTTACCTTTAAGGCGCCGGATTATACCATCACCGCGGCGGGAGACGCGGCGATGGCGCTCGCCAAAGCCAAGGAAATTATT
>JAPLJL010000337.1 GCA_026388615.1 Pseudomonadota bacterium
CCGATCTCGACCAGGACGTCCCGAGCCACCGCCGCCGCCCCCCCCAGCTCGGAGGCGCCGGATAAAAGCTTTACCTCCCGGGCCCGGGCCAGCCCGGAGACCAGTTTCAGGTTCTCTTCCAGAATCCTCCGGCTGGTTTCCGCTTCCGGGAAAAGGCTGACCATGATCCACTCCGAGGGGGCGATTTTTCTTTCGCTCCGGAGATTCCGGGCCGCCCGGACCACCTCCATCAGGAGTTCCAGCTTTTCTTCCGCCTCCGGGCAGAACCAGGCCGGTTCGGACCGGGGAAAAGCCGAGACCATGATGCTCCCTTCCCGGCCCGGCAGCTTCTGCCAGAGTTCCTCGGTAATGAAGGGCATGAAGGGATGCAGGAGTTTCAGGCTCTCGGCCAGGACGTACGCCAGCGTGGACCTGGTTTCCGCCATCTCGGCCTCGTTGCCCTCGGAAAAGATCGGTTTGACCGCCTCAAGATACCAGTCGCAGAGTTCATGCCAGAAAAACTGGTAGATCACGGAAGCCGCGTCGTTAAACCGGTAGCTGTCCAGGGTCTCGCGGACCTCTCCGATCCGGTGGTGAAGCCGGGAAACGATCCAGCGGTTGGCCAGCACCAATCTGGGCGCGGAAAACTCCGGGCCGGGGACCAGCCGGGGCAGGCTGAAACGGAAAGCGTTCCAGATCTTGTTGGCGAAATGCTGGTAGCCCTCGATCTTCTGCTCCGAGATCCGGATGTCCCTCCCCTGCGCGGCCAAGGCGGCCAGGGTAAACCGGAAGGCGTCGGCCCCGTATTTGTCAATGATCACCAGCGGGTCAATGATATTGCCGCGGGACTTGCTCATCTTCTGACCGGATTCGTCCCGGACCAGGGCGTGGATGTAAACGTCCCGGAAGGGAACTTCGCCCATGAACTTGATCCCCATCATCATCATCCGGGCCACCCAGAAGAAAAGGATGTCGAAGCTGGTGACCAGGACCGAGGTGGGGTAAAAAAACTTCAATTCCGGGGTTCGCTCCGGCCAGCCCAGGGTCGAAAAGGGCCAGAGCGCGGAGCTGAACCAGGTGTCCAGCACGTCCTCGTCCTGGCGGAGTTTTGCGCTCCGGCAGTGGGAGCAGACCTTCGGATCCTCCCGCGCGACGGTGATCTTTCCGCATTCCCCGCAATACCAGGCCGGGATCTGATGCCCCCACCAGAGCTGGCGGGAGATGCACCAGTCCCGGATATTTTCCATCCAGCCGAAATAGTTGTTTTCCCAGGTCTCGGGCACGATCCGGGTTTTCCCCTCGCGCACCGCTTTGATGGCCTCATCGGCCAGGGGCTGGATCCGGACGAACCACTGCCGGGAGAGCCGGGGTTCCGTCACCGTAGCGCAGCGATAGCAGTGCCCCAGGCGGATGGGATAATTTTCCTCCTTCTCCAGGAGACCCAGCGCCCGGAGATCGGCGAGCACCTTTTCCCGGGCCGCGAAGCGATCGAGGCCCTGGTAGGCCGCCCCGGCCTCCGCGCTCATCCGGGCGTCGGGGAGGATCACCGTCACGCTCGGGAGCTGGTGGCGGCGGGCAATCTCGAAATCATTGAAGTCGTGGGCCGGGGTGATTTTCACCGCGCCGGTCCCGAACTCCCGGTCCACCTGGGCCTCGGCGATAATCGGGATCTCCCGCTCGGTCAGGGGCAGGAGGATTTTTTCCCCGACGAGATTTGTGTACCGTTCATCCCCGGGATTGACCGCCACCGCGGTATCGCCCAACATCGTCTCCGGCCGGGTGGTGGCAACCGTGATCGTTCCCCCCTTCCGTAGCGGATATTTCAGGTAGAAAAGTTTTCCGGGGGTCTCCCGGGGTTCCACCTCCAGGTCCGAAAGGGCGGTCAGGCAGCGGGGGCACCAGTTGATCACGTAATCGCCCTGGTAGATCAGGTCTTCCTCGTAGAGACGGACAAAAACCTCCCGCACCGCGCGGGAAAGACCGGCGTCCAGGGTGAACCGTTCCCGGCGCCAGTCGCAGCTGGAGCCCAGGCGTTTCAACTGCTGGAGAATGGTCCGGCCGGATTCCTCGCGCCATTTCCAGACCCGGGCGACAAATTCCTCCCGCGAGAGGTCCAGGCGGTTCTTTCCCTCCCGGGCGAGCTCGCGCTCGACCACGTTCTGGGTGGCAATCCCGGCATGATCGGTCCCCGGCATCCAGAGGGCTTCGTAGCCGTCCATCCGCTTGTAACGGACCAGGATATCCTGGAGGGTATTGTTCAGGGCATGCCCGATGTGCAGGGACCCGGTGATATTGGGAGGCGGGATCACGATCGTGTAGGGCCGGCGGTCGGCTTTCGGCTCGGCCTGGAAAAATCCGTTTTCTTCCCAGTAGCGGTACCAGCGGGTTTCCACGCCCTTAGGGTCGTAACCCTGAGCTAAAATTTCCGGCTCTTTCATTCCTTCTCCATGATCAGATAGAAAAATCTCTTCATCTCTGAAATTAAATCTCCGGCAAATTGCCGGAGGGCTTGATTGTTATTTATTTCGATTTGCGAATGACGGTAAAGGGATTCGCTGATTTTTACCTGTGGCCTGCTACT
>JAPLJL010000400.1 GCA_026388615.1 Pseudomonadota bacterium
CCTCATATCGGGCCTGGATGTTTCCGGTGAGTTTGATTTTTTTCAGGCCGGAAACGTCGCTTTCCTCCCCTGAAGTTCTTTCGTCCAAACTGTCGACTTTCCCCTGCAGGGCCGCCGGATCCGGCTCCTCCGCCCGGGCGATGACCGGGAGCGAGAGGAGAGCCGCCAGCGGTAAAGCGAAAACGATTTTCTTGAACCCCATCTTTTTCCTCCTTTCGGTAAATGTCGGGGTTGTCTGATAACCCTGCTTTCCTTTTCCCAACTCCTTCATTTAATTTCTCCTTTCTTTCTAAGCCCTCGAACCGAATCGAGGCTGCGGCCGATCCGCAGCCGCTTCTTGGTCCGTCTTTTGGAGATAAAGCTAAACCGCGGAGATTAGGGATTGATTAGGAAGAGATTAAAAATCGGATAAATTATGGGGAAAGGCGGGAAGTTTGTTCTTATGGTAGCCGCAACCTTTAGGTTGCGTTTCTCTAAGGAGGATGATTCCCGCAGGCTACCCGTTCGGGTCCTCGTCCTGAGAACCTTCAGGGTCCGAAGGAAAGCCTGCGCCTACCTTAGGGAGAGGCGGGAAGGTCAGGCCGCCGGGAGGTGAATCGTAAAAACGCTCCCTTTTCCGGGAGTGCTCTCGACGGAAACCCGGCCGCCGTGGACCTGGACGATGTGCTTGACGATTGAAAGCCCGAGACCGGTGCCCCCGAGCTTCCGGCTCCGGGACTTATCCACCCGGTAGAAGCGCTCAAAGATCCGGGGGAGGTGCTCAACCGGGATCCCGATCCCGGAGTCCCGGACCCGGATCAGAAGCTCATCCCGCTCCCGGGAGAGCTCCAGCCGGACCTTGCTCCCGGTCTCGCTGTATTTGATGGCGTTGTCGATGAGGTTCGACACTGCCTCCTCGAGGAGGTCCGGATTCAGACTGGCGGAAATCCCGGGATCGCCTTCGAGTTCGACGAGAATGGATTTATGCCGGGCCAGGATGGCGCAGGCTTGCTGGGCCGATTTTAGGATCTCGAAGACCGGGACGGTCCGGAACTGGATTTCACCTTTTCCCTCTTCTTTTTCAATCCGGGAAAGAGAAAGGAGATCCTCGATAATCGTCTTCAAACGCTCGGTTTCCCCGGCGATGATCTCCAGAAACCTTTTGGTCTCATCGGGTCCGACCTCCCCCTTTAAGGTTTCTACAAAACCTTGAATGGAGGTTATCGGGGTCTTGAGCTCGTGCGTTACGTTGGCGACAAAATCCTGCCGCACCCTTTCCAGAAGCTTCAGGCGGGTAATGTCGTGAAGGACAACCAGCGCCCCGCCGGGTTCGCTTTCCCGGGAGGGAAGGGGAACTGCCTGAGCGGCAAGGAAACGCTCGCCCCCGTTGAAGAAAACTACTTCCCCCTCGGTAGGCTTCCGACGAGAGAGTGTCTCGGCTACCAGGCGTTGGATCTCGGGATTGCGCACTGCCTCCTCGAGAATTTTCCCCTCGACTTTCCGGGGCTCCACCGCGAGGATCCGAGCCGCCGACTGGTTCAAACGGGCGATTCTTCCCTCCGAATCGGTTACCAGGATCCCCTCCACCATCGCCGAAAGAATAGTCTCAAGCTCCTCGCGCTGGGTGGAGGTGGTGGCCAGACGTTCCTCGAGTTCGCCCGCCATCCGGTTCATCGTTTTGGACAGGTTGGCGATTTCCTTCGGCCCGGTGGGAGGCAGACGGTATCCGAGTTCACCCCGGGCGAAACGCTCGGCTACCCGCTCGATTTCAGCCAGGGGCCGGTTGACCCGGGCCAGCAGAATCAGGCTTACGATCGCCGCGAGGAGCGCGATTCCGAGACCCATGAAAGCGATTTTCCAATAGACCGAACGGAGCATCTGGGAAACGGAGATTAAAGGCGCCGCCGCGCGGATCACTCCGGCAGTCACTTCTCTTTTCCGGACCGGGATGGCCACGTAAATCATTTCTTTTTTCAGGGTGGTGCTCCGCCGGATGGAAACCCCGGTTTGGCCCGCCAGAGCCGAGCGGATCTCCGGCCGGTCAGCATGGTTACCCATCAATGCGGGATCTTCATCCGAATCCCCGATGACCTCACCGGAAGGCAGAATGGCGGTGATCCGGGCTCTGGTTTCTTTTCCCATCTCCCTGCAGATGACTTCCACGCCGGAGGATTCCCCGGTGAAAAAGGATTTTTCCAGTGACATGGCGGCCAGGCGGGCTTCGGCTTCCAGGGCAGAGGAGATTTCTGAAAGGTAAAGCTTCTTAAAGGTGTGGGAGGCGAACCAGACCACCAGGAAAAGGCAGGGAATGATGATCAGCAGGAAAATCGGGTAAATCTGCCAGAGGAATCGGCGCTTCCTGAACATGTTTTAATCCTTGAACCGGTAACCTACCCCCCGGATGGTTTCCAGGTATTCCCCGGCGGTTTTCAGCTTCTTCCGGAGCCCGGTGATCTGCACGTCCACTGTCCGGTCGGTGACGATGTAATTTTCCCCGCGGACGGCGTTGATGATCTGGTTCCGGGTGAAGACTCGGCCGGGTTTCTGGGCGAGATGCTGGAGAATGCGGAACTCGGTGGCGGTGAGGTCAATCGGTTTATTTTTTAATTTCACCTCGTGGCGCGCGGGATCGATCACCAGATCATGAATTCTCACCATTCCTTCGGAGACCTGGGACAGGTTTTTCCTTCGCCTCAGGACGGAACGGACCCGCGCGACCAGGATTTTAAGGCTGAATGGCTTGGTGATATAATCGTCGGCCCCGAGCTCGAGGCCGGTCACGATATCGCTTTCCTCCCCCTTGGCGGAAACGATGATTACGGGGATGGTCTCGGTCCGGTTGTCATTTTTCAGGATCTTCAGGACCTCGAACCCGTCCAGGCCCGGAAGCATGAGGTCGAGCAGGATGAGATCGCCGCCATCCGCCCGGGCTTTTTTAACGGCTTCCTCCCCGGTGGCGTAACCCTCCGTCAGGTATCCTTCTTTTCCCAGGTTGTAACGGATCAGCTCAAGGATATTTTCCTCGTCCTCCACGATCAGGATTTTTTCCCTGGCCATTTCTTGCCTTTCCATGCCCATAATCCTTAACAATAGGAAAACAGGCAAATGTTAAGATTTAGTTAAATATACATTAAAATTCCGTGAGAAGCTTATCCTGAGTGTTGAATAAATCCTGGTAAAGATGATATTTTTACCCAGCTCGGTATTAATTGATCGAGGAAACATAAAATCATGACCGGGAAAGAGATCCGACAGAAGTTTCTGAAATACTTTGAGGAGCAGGGGCACAAGATCATGCCCAGCTCCTCCCTGATCCCCGATGGGGATCCCACCCTGCTTTTCTCCAACGCCGGGATGAACCAGTTCAAGAAGATCTTCACCGGCGAAGAGGACCGGGGCCTCCGGCGGGTTTCCACTGTCCAGAAGTGCATGCGGGCCGGGGGCAAGCACAACGACCTCGAAAACGTGGGCCGGACCAACCGCCACCACACCTTCTTCGAAATGCTCGGCAATTTATCCTTCGGGGATTATTTCAAAAAAGAGGCGATCGGGTTTGCCTGGGAGCTCCTGACCAAGCGCTTCGGGTTCGACCCGAAGGATCTCTGGATCACCGTATATAAAAAGGATGAAGAGGCCTTTGCCCTCTGGCAGGCAGTAGCCGGGGTGGCCCCGGACCGGATCTCCCGAATGGGCGAAGAGGATAACTTCTGGATGATGGGCGAAACCGGGCCCTGCGGCCCCTGCTCAGAAATAATGTTCGACCAGGGGCCCGGGGTAGGCTGCGGGAAGCCGGATTGCCGGGTCGGGTGCAGCTGCGACCGCTATCTGGAACTCTGGAACCTGGTTTTCATGGAGTTCAACCGGAAGGTTGACGGGACCATGTCCCCCCTGCCCCGCAAATCGATCGATACCGGGATGGGACTCGAGCGGATCACCGCGGTCCTCCAGGGCCAGACCAGCAATTACGGGAGTGATCTCTTTACCCCCCTGATCCGGGCGATTGAGTCCCAGGTTTCCGGCCTGGATCCTGAAAAACACCTGGTTTCCGTGCGGGTGGCCGCGGACCATTCCCGGGCCGCGTCTTTCCTGATTGCCGACGGGGTGATCCCGAGCAACGAAGGCAGGGGCTACGTCCTGAGAAGGATCATCCGGCGGGCCGCCCGCCACTTGTTCGAACTCGGAATCCGGGAGCCCTTTCTCTACCGTCTGACCGGCGTGGTGGCCGACGCTTACGCTGATACCTATCCCGAGCTTCGGGAAAGGGAAATGAAAGTGACGCGGATTTTGAAGGGCGAAGAGGAGCGTTTCCTGCTTACGATCGAGCGGGGGATGGAACTGCTCTCGACTGAAATGAATAAAATGGCCGCGGAGAAAAAACTGATTTTACCGGGGGAGGTAGTTTTCCGGCTTTACGATACCTTCGGATTCCCGGTGGACCTGACCCTGGACATCCTCCGGGACCGGAACCTCTCCGCGGATCTGGCCGGGTTTGAGAAAGAAATGGAGCTTCAGCGCCAGCGCGGCAAGGAAGGACAGGATCGATCCGCGGGAGCCGAGGAAACCGAGCGGATCGCCCATCTGGTGAAAGAATCCGGTTCGATTTCATTTTTGGGATACGAGAGCCTGCAGGCCGATTCGAAGGTGGAAAAGATCATCCGGGAAGGCTTGGAGATGGACTCGGCCGGGTCGGCTCAGGGGGAAATCAGGGTTATTACCCGGGAGACCCCGCTTTACGGTGAGGTCGGCGGACAGATGGGCGATACCGGGATGATTTCCGGACCGGGGCTGCAGGCCGAGGTTGTCTATACCGAAAGACCCCACGTGGATCTCATCATCCACCGGGTCAAGGTCAAGTCCGGGGAAATCCGGAAAGGGATGACGGTGACCCTCTCCGTGGACGCGGAACGACGGGCTGCGGTCGCCCGGAATCATACTGC
>JAPLJL010000350.1 GCA_026388615.1 Pseudomonadota bacterium
GGTGGGCTCCTTCGCCTTTCTCCGCCTGCGCGACGCGATGGCGGTCATGACCGTGGGGAGCCCGATCAAGCTCTCGATCATTCTCGCGCTCTTCCCCCTGGGCTTCGGCACCAAGGCCGGGATGTTCCCGGTGGGAACCTGGCTTCCGGATGCCCACCCGGCCGCCCCCTCCGGGGTTTCGGCCATGCTTTCCGGGGTCATGATTAAAATGGGTATTTATGGTTTTCTCCGGCTCTTTTTCTTCCTCCTGCCGGTTTCCAACCAGACCTTCGGCTTCGGGATCGTGATTGCCGCCTTCGGGGTGATCTCGCTCTTCATGGGCACCATCTCGGCGGTGGTCCAGCATGATTCCAAACGGCTCCTGGCTTTTTCCTCCATCGGTCAGATCGGCTATATCCTCTTGGCTCTGGGGACCGGCCTGGCTTTCATGAAAATCAACCCGATGATCTCGGCGCTCGCCACCATGGCGGGCATTTATCATATGATCAACCATTCCATGTTCAAAAGCCTGCTCTTCCTGACCGCCGGCTCCATCCTTTATAAAACCGGTGACCGGGACTTGAACAAGGTCGGCGGGCTCTACTCGGCCCTCCCGAGCACGGCCTGGGTCACGCTGATCGCGGTCTTTGCCATTTCCGGGATGCCGCCTCTGAACGGGTTCGTGAGCAAGTGGCTGATCTACCAGGTCACCATCCTGGGCGGGGTCCAGCTCCCGGTCTTCCTGTTCTTCGGCCTGGTGGCGATTTTTATCAGCTCGGTCACCCTGGCCACGCTTTTAAAGTATTTCAGCACCGCATTCGGCGGGACGATGAGCAAGAAGATGCAGGCCCGGATCCGGGGCGGCTATGATGTGCCCCTGTCGATGCGGGTGGCCCAGTACCTGCCCGCCATTGCCTGCGTGCTGCTCGGGCTCTTTCCCTGGGTTCCTCTCTCGATAATCGCCCCGGCCCTGGCCGGTTCGGAATTAGGAACCTCCCTGCCGTCATTGGCGACGCTTTTCGGCAACTCCCATTACGGGCTGGCCCCGGTTATGGGCGGAGTCCAGAGCGGGGCCTGGTTCCCGATCACCGGTCTCCTGGTTATCGGCGGATGCATGCTGGCGGCCCTGATTGTTTCCCGCCTGGGCCGGGCTGCAACCCGGACGGTTCCGGTCTGGAGCGGCGGCGAGGTTTACGAAGCCGACGAAACCCGCTACCGGGCCGGAAGCTTCTACATCCCCCTGGCTTCCTATTTCGAGCGCCTGGTGTATCCCGAAATGCCGAGCCATAAACTCCAGCGTCCCGACCGGGTTTACCGGGGCCTGGATTTCGACAAGGTCTTTTACTATCCCTTTGTGGATTTCCTGTTCTATTTTTCCAAGAAATTCCGGCTCACCCACGTGGGTATTCCCCAGGCCTACCTGCTTTACCAGGTGCTGGGGATCGTGGCGCTGGTGATTATCATGGTCTGGCTGAGTTAGGAGTGAGGAGGATATAGAGAGTGGCTTTTGAAACCGGCAGCAAGTTAATCGAGAATCTCAAAGCCAAGTTCCCGAACGAGATCCTCTCCGCCCGGGAACCGGTGAAGAAGAAGGTTTATCTCTCGATCCGGCCGGCGGCACTCCGCCCCCTGACCGAGTACCTGATCCGGGATCTGAAAGCCCGTTTCAGCACCATCGTGGGGATAGACCGGCGCCCGACCAATAAGGATTTCCAGACCACCCATATCTTCTCCCTGGACGCGGATAAGTTTTTTATCCTCCTGCAATCCTCCCTGGACCAGAACCAGCCCGAGATTGATTCTCTTACCCAGCTCATTCCCGGGGCCAGCTGGGCGGAGCGGGAATTTCAGGACCTCCTTGGGATCAAGGCCCGGGGAACCGCGGATCCCCGGCGGATCGCCCTGCCGGACGACTGGCCGGCCAATCTGCATCCTTTAAGAAGGGATTTTGACTACCGCTTCCGGCCCCCGGCGGCCGAGGGGATGGCCCCCGTCCCGGTGGAGCCCCCCGAGAACGCCACGGTGGTTCCGATTGGGCCGTTCTTCCCGGTGCTCGAGGAGCCGGCCCTTTTCCGGGTGTTTGTAGAAGGGGAAACAGTGGTAGGCTGCGATTACCGGGGATTCTACAACCACCGCGGGATCGAGAAGATCGCGGATTCGGCCCTGACCTACAACCAGACGGTCTTTTTAGCCGAACGCATATGAGGGATATGAGGATACATACACAGTACGTGTTACTGTGAAGCCGTAGAAGAAGCCGCCGAAATCCAGGTCCCCCTCCGGGCCCGTTATATCCGCAGTATCTTGCTTGAAATCGAGCGGGTCCATTCCCACCTTCTCTGGCTGGGGATTGGGGGTCACGTCCTCGGGTTCGACACCGTGCTGATGCAGACCTGGCGGATGCGCGAGCCGGTCATGTGGCTGGCCGAGCAGCTCACCGGGAACCGGAAGACCTACGGGATGAACCTCGTCGGCGGGGTCCGCCGGGACATCACTGCCGAGCAGAAGCCCAAGATTCTCGAGGTGGTCACCGAGGTCGAACGGGAATGGCTCCAGGTCATCGACGCGATCGGCGGGGATACCCCCCTGATGATGCGTCTGAAAAACGTGGGCGTACTCAAACATGAGGACGCCCTGGCTTATGCCGTGACCGGTCCGACCGCCCGGGGTTCCGGGGTGGCGATTGACGCCCGGATCGATCACCCGTATTCCGCTTATGACCACCTGGTCCCGGAAATAAAGGTCCAGACCGGCTGCGACAACCTGGCCCGGACCCTGGTGCGCCTGACCGAAACCCTGGATTCCATCCGCCTGATCCGCCAGGGCCTCCGGGAATTGCCCGACGGGCCGATCATGGCAGACATCCCGAATGAAATCCCCGCCGGGAAAGAAGGGCTCCGGGTGGTGGAAGCGCCGCGGGGCGAGTCCATGCATTACATCCTGACCGGCGAGGATAACCGGCCCTACCGCTGGAAGGTGCGGGCCCCGAGTTACATGAACCTGGCCTCCTCCCCGGCGATGCTGAAGGGGATGGAACTGGCCGATGTGCCGATCGCGATCGCGAGTTTCGATCCCTGCTTCTCCTGCACCGAGCGGGTTGAGGTGGTGGACCGGAAGAGCGGGCAGGCCCGGATTTACACGAACGAGGAACTGGTTAAGTTAAGCCGGAATAAACGGCGTTAATAATTAGGAACAAGGCATGGCCAAAACGATTTTAATTGCTCTAACTAATCTGGCCCTGGTGATCCTGGTCGCTCCCTTTATGGAAGGGGTTATCCGCAAACTCAAAGCGGTCGTCCACTCCCGGAAGGGGCCCCCGCTGATCCAGCCCTATCTCGATCTCCTAAAGCTCCTGGGCAAGGAAAACCTGAACGTGGCGGGCAACCCCACCTTCTCCCTCGGGCCGGTTCTTACTTTCGGGAGCATCCTGGCCGCGGCGCTCTTCACCCCCATGGGGGCGGGCGCGCCCCTGGGTTTCGCCGGCGACGTCATCGTCCTGATTTATTTCCTGGTCCTAGCCTCCCTCGGGATCATGCTGGGGGGAACCGCGACCGGGAGCCCCTACGGCACGATCGGGACCGCACGCGAGATGATGCTCGGGATCGTGGTGGAGATCATCGTCCTGACCTGTCTGATCGTGGCGGTGATCCCGACCAAATCCTTTAATCTCTCCCAGATCTCCGAATGGTACCATGCCACCGGGCCCAGCCTCTCCATGATCATCGCCGCCGTCCCGTTCTTCCTGATCCTCCAGATCCAGCTCGGCAAGCTGCCGTTCGACATCCCCGAAGCCGACCAGGAACTCATGGGCGGGCCCTTCCTGGAAGCCTCCGGGCCCAAGCTGGCCCTTTATAAATGGGGTTTTTTCGCCAAGCAGATTATCCTGGCCTCCCTGTTCCTGGAGGTCTTTCTCCCCTGGCCGAAAACCGGGATCATCCCCGTGGATATCCTGATCAACTTAGCTAAGGTGGTGGTGGTGATCGTGGTGGTCGGGGTGATCGATGCGGTCAACCCCCGGATCCGGGTGGATCAGGCCATCAGGTATTTCATCATGCTCTGGGCGATCCTGCTCTTTGCGGTGAGCTTCGCCCTGATCGGGGTTTAACGAGGTTCTGCCAATGCTGAAGAGCAAACTGAAAGAAGCGGCAATCTGTTTCAAGGCGGGACGGGTTACGATGCCCTTCCCCCTGGGCCCGGAGTTCAATCCCCCCGGGGACTGGTTCCGGGGCAAGGTTAAGGTGGAGGTGGAAAAATGCATCGGCTGCGGGGGCTGCGCCAACGTCTGCCCGGCCCGGCTGATCGAGATCAACGACTCGGAGACTACCCGGACGCTTGAGTATTTCCTCCGGCGCTGCACTTACTGCGGGCGCTGCGCCGAGGTCTGCCCGGAAAACGCGATCACGATGTCCACCGAGTATCAGACCGCCACCAACGACGCCAAAGACCTTTACATCCGCACCGAACTTTACATGGGCACCTGCGGGCGCTGCGGGCGCTGTTTCAAACCCAAGAGCGCCTTGGATAAAATGATGGTAACCGGGTTCCGGTCCCAGGAAGCAGCCGGACCGGCAGGAAAGTAATTCGGGAATAAATATGCAGGAATTCGCTAAAGTCATATCGACCATCAGCCTCTCGATGATCATCACTTCGTACCTGATCATCGAGCTCCGGAATCTGAAATATTCCGCCTATGTGTACATGATCCAGGCCATGCTGATGTGCACCCTTTTCGCTATTTTCGCGATCGATAATCCCGGGCTTTATTACTGGGCCGCAACCGCATTCATCACCAAGGTGGTGATCATCCCCTGGCTCCTGCTCCGCTATATCAAGAAGACCACGGATCGGGAGTTCCAGCCCCTGATCGGGTACCTGGGCTCCATCTTCCTGATCAGTGCGGTGGTGGTGGTCCTCTACCGGGTCACCCATACTTATATCGGGTTCGTGGCCCCCAGCCAGTTCGCCACCGCTGAGCCCTTCCGGACCAACCTGGCGGTCAGCCTCTCAATTTTCTTCATGGGCCTTTATTGCATCCTGATCCGCCGCGACGCGATCAAAACCGTGCACGGCCTCCTGATTCTCGAAAACGGGGTGCATCTTTCCCTGGTCACCCTGGCCCCGGCGCTTCGCGAAACCGCCCTGATCGGGATCGTGACCGACGTCGTGATCGCGGTCTGGATCCTGCTCTACGTGATTTACGGGATTTATCAGAAATTCGGCTCCACCGACACCCTCCAGCTCCGGGGCTTAAGGTGGTAAGGAATAGGGAACAATGAATAACGAGATCCTATATCTTTTCCTGACTCCGTTTATCGCGGGGATTTTCATCTTCCTCGTGGGCCGGAAGTCCCGGGTCGTGGGTGAAGCCCTGGCTCTGCTCGGCACCATCGTTACCTTCGTGATCGCGTTCAAGATTTTCATCGCCACCACTCACGGCGAGGTGCTTACTCTTTACTCGAGCCAGCTCCGGATGGACGCCCTCTCCGGCCTGATCGCCGGGCTGGTCGCCCTGCTCGGCCTGATCGCCTCCTTTTATTCCGTTCCCTACATGAGGCGGGAGGTGGAGGTGGGGGCCATCCAGGCGGAGCGGATGGGGACCTACTACGGCTGGTTCATGATTTTCCTCTCCACCATGCTCTGCGCTACCACCGTCAATAACATCATTCTTCTCTGGGTCATTATCGAGGGAACCACGCTGGCCTCGATCATCCTGGTGGGTTTCTATTGGAACAAGGACGCGATCGAAGCCGCTTATAAATACGCCATTCTCCTAACCGTCGGGATCACCTTCGCCCTTTTCGGCTGTGTCCTGCTCTATTCCGGGGCCTCGGCGCAGATCACCGGGGGGGGCGACCCCCTGAAACTGACCGAGATCGCCAAGGTGGCGGGCAAGATGCCGAAGAGTATCGTTCTGCTTTCGGTGGTCATGCTCCTGGTTGGTTTCGGGACCAAGGCGGGCATGGTGCCCTTCCACACCTGGCTTCCGGACGCCCACGCCGAAGCCCCCACGCCGATCAGCGCCATGCTTTCCGGCGTCATGATCAAGGTCGGGATTTACGCCCTGATCCGCACCGTCCTGATTTTCTACCCCTTCTATCCCATCGTCAGCACCCTGGTTCTGGTTTTCGGAATGCTTACGATGGTGGTCGGGGTGATTATGATGATGATGCAGGACGACCTGAAGCGCTTCCTGGCCTTCTGCTCTGTTACCAGCATAGGCTACATCCTGATGGGGCTGGGGCTGGCCAATTACCTGGGCATCTACGGCGCGATCTTCCATCTCCTCAATCATTCCCTGATGAAGGCCCTGGCCTTTTTCAGCGTCGGCGCGGTCATTTATTCCACCCATCACCGCCGGGTGTCCGAGCTCGGGGGCCTGGGCAAATACATGCCCATTACCGCGGTGGCCTTTTATGTCGCGGCCTTTGCCCTGGGCGGGATACCGTTTTTCAACGGCTTTGTCAGCGAGTTTACCCTCTTCATCGCGGGCGTGAAGGCCGGCTTCCCCTGGGCCACCGTAGTCGCGGTGGCGGTGGCGATTCTCAACGTGGCTATCTTTATCCACCTGACCTACCAGGTCTTCATGGGAGAGGCGCCGGAGAACCTGAAATCAGCCGGGATTAAAGAGGTCCCGGTGATGATGTGGGGCGGGATGCTGATCCTGGCCTTCCTCTGTCTCCTGATCGGGGTATATCCCCAGATCGTTTCCCCCATCCTGAACGAAGCGACCAAGGCGGTCTTCGCCACGATCGCAATGCCCTAAAAAGCATAGAGCAGAGGGCAAAGGGCAGAGAGCAAACAGGCAAGAGTTAAGAATAGAGAGAAAAGCAAATGCTGAAGAAACTTTGCGCCAAAGCCTTTCCGAAATCCCTCTGGGTTTTTCATTGCAATACCGGGGCCTGCAACGGTTGCGATATCGAGGTGATCAACGTGCTCACGCCCTACTACGATGCGGAGCGCTTCGGGATCAAGCTGGTGGGCTCGCCCCGGCACGCGGATGTCCTTTTGGTCTCGGGGCCGGTGACCCGGCAGGTGGCCCCCGCCCTGCAGAAACTTTACGATGCGGTTCCCAATCCCAAACTGGTGATCGCGATCGGGAGCTGCCCCACCGGCGGTAACATCTGGTTTAACTCCTACGCTACTCTGGGCGGGCTGGACAAGGTTCTCCCGGTCAACTTTTTCATTCCGGGATGCCCGCCCCGGCCGGAAGCCATCCTTTACGGGGTGGCGGTGGCTCTGGGCCTGGCTCCTAAAAAAGTTGCGCCGGAGCTTCTGGCCCAGGTTCATCCCGACCAGCTCCTGCAAAATATCGAGAAATCCTAAGGAAGGAAAAACGCCGATGGCGAAAATTCACGGAGGAATCTCTTTCCGGATGTTCATTGGTCTGCTTTTGGCCGCGGGGTTATTGACTCCCGCCTGCCAGCCCTGTACCTCCCACAAGCCGAATGCCAAAATCCTGGTCTCCACCGTTCCCTTCACCGTTCCGATGATGGAAGCGCGTTTTATCTTCCTGGTGGATTACCTGAGCAAGGAAACCGGCACAAAATTCGAGATGCTTACCGGCCCGTCCTCGGTGGACGCTTTTCAAAAAATGGTCAAGGGGGAAAAGGTGGCTTTCTCGTTTCAAAACCCCTACCTTTACGCCATCCTGGCCGAAAAAAACCAGGCGGTTCCGGTGATGAAAACGATTTCTCTGGACGGGCGGACCGATTTCCGCGGCCTGGTGGTGGCCAAGGAAGAAAGCCCGATCAGGACCGTGACGGACCTGCGGGGCAAGACCGTCATGGCCACCTCCCGTTTTAACGTGGGAGGATTTCTCGCCCAGTGGATAATGCTCAAGGAGGCGGGACTGGATCCGGAGAAAGATCTGAGCTACAAATTCGGGGAGCCCCAGGAGAAGATCCTGGAAAAGGTGGCGGACGGCCGGGCCGAGATCGGCTTCATCCGCGAGGATGTGCTGGAGGCGATGAAAAACGCGCGGGGGCAGATGCCCCGGGTGAAAATCATCGCGGCCACCCCTTATTATCCCAACCATAATATCGTTTCCTATCCCGGGACCGATTCGGAACTGGTGCAGAAGGTGAAGGAAGCCCTGCAGAAGCTTGATCCCCAGAACCCGGACCAGGCTTTCCTCCTCCAGCGCCTGCGCATCTCCGGGTTTGCCCCGACTTCCGCTTCGGATTACGCCGATTTCACCAACCTGCTCATCCTGAACGGATTCCTCACTCCCCCGCCCAATTCCGCCCCGGTTACCGAGACCGTCGTCCCTGAGCCCGCGCCGGTCGTTATCCAGTAAGCCGGTTCTCTTCCTAAATCCTTCCTTTTCCGTAATTTTTGGTAGGCGCAACCTTTCCTTCTGACCCTGAGGGTCCTTCCTGCGACCCCGAGTGGGGTCTCAGGACAAGAACCCCAGAGGGGCTGGACGAGAACCCGAACGGGTAGGTTGCGAAGATTTCCCGCCAGTTAATCTTTCTTTCGTAGGGGAGCCTCTCTGCAGGCTCCCGGATATTTTTTATCTCTCCATGATTAGCCCCCGAGTTTTACTCGGGGGGAGAAGGCGGGGTAAAGGGGCCATCCTCTGCCTTCCTTTTTATCTGTATTCTTTTTTACGCTTGTCCTTCCGGGTTTGACCCGGAATCCAGAATATTTTTTCCCCTCCTTCCATAATTTTTCCTCTCCCCTTGCGGCCTCCGGCTCGTTGGAGCCTACGGCTCGGAGAGGAGAGGGGAGGGTGAGGGGGCCATTTTCTGCCTTCCTCTCGTGTCGGCCAGGGAATCCAGTTTTTTCTCTATCCCACTTTGTAAAAAGAGGGACGGAGGGGGATTCTCAACTTTTTTTCCACATTATCTCTTCTCCCCTCGGGAGAGAGGATGAAGGCCTGCCTTTCGAAGCATTAGCGAAGTAGGGTGAGGGGGAGAAAATAACCAATAAATTGACGATGAATTCCAGAAGCCATAGACTATCAGTCTAAGCGTAACTAATTAAATGGAGAAAAAATGTCCGTTATCCAGAAACGGGTCAAGCTCGTTGGATCTAAAGGCACCCGCGAGGTGGATGCCCTCTTTGACAGCGGGGCAACATATTCTTGTCTTCGGCCAGATGTCGCCCGCGAGATAGATATTTCAGTTCCCCTGCCGGAGCCGACGGTATTCGGAAGCGTGAAAAACGGAGATTTATTAACTGCAAATGAAGCCGTGCGACTGAACTTTTTCCTGAAAGATTGCCGATTTTCGGACGAATTCATGCTCATCCCGGATCTTTCCGAGGAGCTGATCATCGGGGCTAAAACCCTCCAGGCCTGGAAAATGAAGCTCGATTTCGAGGCCGACGATGTGATCATCGATCCCCGGGTTACGAAGTTAAGGTTGATGTAGACAGGAGCGAAGTTAATTTATCAATTATATCCCCCAAATTTTTTTAAAAACAAAAACGGAAAGGAGAATATTATGATTAAACCAAAACAATTCGGGTGCAAAAAATGTGGTGGTGTGATCACTGTCGAGGCCCAAGTGTTGACCGATCGGGTTGATGTGAAGGTAAAAGATGGGAAAGTATATGACTATTTGGGCGAGGTTCAGATCCAATGTAGAAAATGCAGCAGCGCTGTATCCATTTTGTCAATTGAACAAAAAAAATAACCGCACTATTTGGTTTTAAATCCCTGATAGGAGTGGCGTTCTGTTTTCCACATAAGGAAATTGGCAAGATTGGGATATTAAACTAGTGTTGTGTCTCAGTAAAAACCTTACAATAATTTTTTTCGTAGGG
>JAPLJL010000328.1 GCA_026388615.1 Pseudomonadota bacterium
CCCGACATCGCCCGGCTATACGCCGAGTTCCTCGGCCAGCCCTTGGGCGAAAAGTCGCACCGCCTGCTGCACACCAAGTACACGCCGCGCTCGCGGGTGTAGATATTGCAAATGCCGGTCAATCTTCCTTGCCGTGCCGGATGATCCGTCCTTCGGCCATGTAGATCACGTCTTCCGCGATGTTGGTGGCGTGGTCCGCGATCCGCTCCAGGTTTCGGGAGACGCCGAGTAGGCTGATGTAAGTCTGAATCTGTGCGGGATTGGTCCGAATCACAGCTTCTATTTTTCCGTACATGTCCCGATGCAAGAGATCCACGCCTTCCTCGACGATCAGGACCTCGTGGGCCAGGTCCTTGTCTATTTTTACGAAGGCGTCCAGGCTTTTTCTCACCATCTTTTTTACTGTTTCGGCCATGGCCGGGAAATCAAAGGGAAAATCTACCTTTTCCTGGGTGACAAGAAAAACGGTCCGCTCCGCGATATTCACCGACAGGTCACCAATCCTTTCCAAGTCGTTGTTGATCTTCAGGGCCGCAACGATGAAACGCAGGTCGATCGCCACCGGCTGGTAGAGGGCGAGAAGTTTCAGGCAGTCCTCCTCGAGGTTGACCTCCATGTGGTCGATCTCGATATCTTCGTCAATAATCCGGGTGGCGAGTCCGGCGTCCCTTTCCGCGATGGACTTGACCGCGAGGATAACCCCATCCTCTACGATAGCGGCAAGCTTGAGCAGTATTTTCTTGAGCTCGTTAAGTTCTCCCTGCAGGCGCTGAACCATCATCTTTAGTCCTCCCTTATAAAATCGTTATTAACCGAAACGACCGGTGATGTAATCCTCCGTCCGTTTATCCGTGGGATTGGTGAAAATCTTCCTGGTTTCGTCATACTCCACGAGCTCGCCGAGCAGAAGAAACGCGGTGTAATCCGCCACCCGGGCGGCCTGCTGCATATTGTGAGTGACGATCACGATGGTGTAATCCTTTTTCAAATTATTAATCAGGGCTTCCAGCTTGGCGGTGGAGATCGGGTCTAGTGCCGAGGCCGGTTCGTCCATCAGGATGATCTCGGGCTCGATTACCAGTGCCCGGGCCAGGCAGAGGCGTTGCTGTTGACCTCCGGAAAGGGTCAGGGCAGAGCGGTCGAGGATATCCCCCACCTCGTCCCAGAGCGCGGCTTGCCTGAGACTTTTTTCCACAAGTTGAACCAGCCGGGCCCGGTCCTTCTCCCCCGCGATTTTCAGGCCAAAGGCCACGTTTTCATAAATGGACATCGGGAAGGGGTTGGGTTTCTGGAAAACCATCCCCACCTTTCTCCGGAGGGCCACGAGATCGGTATCCTTGTTACAGATATCCTCTTCGTCGATCAGGATCCGGCCTTCGCTCCGGGCATTGGAGATCAGGTCGTTCATCCGGTTGAAAGCCCGGAGGAGCGTGGACTTGCCGCACCCCGAGGGCCCGATGATCGCGGTCACCCGGTTTTTGATTATGCCCATGTTGATGTGCTTAAGGGCCGGCTTATCCCCGTAGAAAAGCTGGAAATTCTCGGTCTGGATGATGAGGTTCTTGTTTTTATCTTCCATATTTTCTCCGCATCCGGACCCGAAGCATGATCGCGAAAGCATTCAGCGCCAGGGTGAGCAGGAGGAGAACGAGGATCGTCCCGTAGAGCAGGGGAGCGGTTTTTTCCACGTCCGGTGACTGGGTGGACATCACGAAGATGTGGTAGCCGAGCTCCATGAACTGGTCAGTGGGAAGCTTGGGGATATAGGGCAGGAAGTAGGCCGCGCCGGTGAAAAGGATAGGGGCCACTTCGCCCGCCCCGCGGGAAACCGAGAGGATGGCCCCAGTCAGGATCCCAGAAAAGGCCTGGGGCAGGACCACCCGGGCGATCTCTTTGAGCTTGGTAGCGCCCAGGGCGTAGGCGGCCTCCCGGTGCTCCTCCGGCACCGCCTTGATCGCCTCCTCCGAGGTTTTGATCACCACGGGTAGGTTCAAGATCGCCAGGGTGGCGGCGGCCCAGAGCAGGCAGGGCTGGCTGAAGACCGTTTCAAGACCAAGGGCGAGATCCAGCCCCCGCCCGGCGTACTGGATGAAAAATCCCACCCCGAAAAGCCCGAAAACGATAGAAGGGACCCCGGCCAAGTTGTTCACCGCCAGGCGGATCGTCTGGGTCAGGCGGGAGTTCTGGGGGGCGTATTCGGCCAGGTAGATCCCGGCCATGACCCCGAAGGGCATTAGGAAAACCGTCATGACCAGAACCAGGAAAACCGTGCCGTAGATCGCCGGGAAGATCCCTCCCTCTGTCATGCCCTCCACGGGGGCGGCGGTGAGAAATTCCCAGGATACGGTCCCCGCCCCGTTCCGGGCGATGGTGAAGATGATCCAGAAAAGGAAGGCGAAAATGATCAGAACGCAAAGCCCGCTGGCGAGCGCGAAAATTTTATCCCAGCCTTTCACGCGTTCCCCGCCAGTCTGACTTTAAGCCTTTCCACCACCAGGTTGGCCAAAAGGTTGATAATAAACGTGATTACGAATAGTAAAGCCCCGATAAAGAAAAGCACCGCGTAATGAGTGCTTCCGAAAACCACCTCGCCGAGCTCGGCCGCGATGGTGGCGGAAAAACTGCGGGTGGAAAGGGTGGGGTCAAGGCTCAGGATGGCCGCGTTCCCCGAGGCCAAAAGGACGATCATGGTCTCCCCGATCGCCCGCCCCAGACCGAGCATGAAGCCGGCGAAGATACCGGGCAGGGCTACCGGGATGATGATCCGGAAGATTG
>JAPLJL010000423.1 GCA_026388615.1 Pseudomonadota bacterium
CTTCCCGTTCCGCCAGGGTTTCCCCGACGCACATGATCGGGACCAGCTCGTGCTTGAGCGCGGCTTTGACTTTCTTGTTGACCGACTCGTCCGACTCCCCGAAGAACTGGCGGCGCTCCGAATGTCCGATGATGACGTAGCCGCAGCCGATCTCCTTCAACATCGGCGGGGCGATTTCACCGGTAAAGGCGCCCTGGTCTTCCCAGTGAAGGTTCTGGGCCGAGAGCCCGATCGCGCTCCCCTTGACCGCTTCCGCCGCCTGGGCGAGCGCGGTAAAGGGCGGGGCCACCACCACTTCAACTCCCTGGACCCCGGCGATTTTACCTTTCAATTCCGTGATAAAGCTTTTCGCCTCGCTCCCGGTTTTATACATCTTCCAGTTTCCCGCGATGACTGGTTTTCTTTCCGCCATGTTTACCTCCTTCTTTTTATGTCCCCCTCCCACAGCCGCCTTTGACGAGACAAGCGGGGGAGAGGAAAAATAAAGGGGCTTCCTTCCCCTCAACCGATTCTGCTGAAAAACCTATAGTAAAGTCATTGCGAGAAGCGAAGTGACGAAGCAATCTAATTTCTGCCGATGGAAAAACGAGATTGCCACGCCCTGCGGGCTCGCAATGACACATACGAAACAATATTTTTCAATAGAATCCTCATTCAAATATCATTTTATGCTCGAGCAGATTGATTTCCTTGAGCCGGGCCGCGATCTTTTTTTCCTCCCCCAGGATATTCTCCAGCTCCACCATTCCATCCGGGGAAAAGGTCACGAGGATGACATCCTTGAGGATCAGCTCCTCCTTGTTTCCTTTAATAAGATATGCGCTCGATTCACACATTATTTTCCCTTAATTATCCCTTTTGAAAAGGGTTCCAGGGACCGAGGGTCCAAGGGGTCAAGAGAACATCAAGAAAGATGAATTTCCAAACCTTCGAGCCCTTGAATTCTTGGACCCTTTTTTCCCATGCCCTGGAAACCTTGAACCCAGGAACCCTTGAACCCTATTTTCTTAGTGTTTAAAGGATCGCTGTCCCGTAAACATCATGGCCACGTTCGCCTCGTTGCAGGCCTCGATCACCTCGAAATCCCGCTCCGATCCTCCCGGCTGGATCACCGCGCTGACCCCCTCCCGGATTCCCACTTCCACCCCGTCCCGGAAGGGGAAGAAGGCGTCGCTGACCATGACCGAGCCAGGAATCCCGCCCCGCTCCTTCTTCACCCGCTCGTCCAGCTCGCGGCGCTTGGCTTCGTCTTTCAAATCGT
Source organism: Pseudomonadota bacterium (assembly GCA_026388615.1). Classification (GTDB taxonomy): domain Bacteria; phylum Desulfobacterota; class JAPLJL01; order JAPLJL01; family JAPLJL01; genus JAPLJL01. The sequence continues at coordinate 1,262 of JAPLJL010000423.1, forward strand.
TGTAAGGGACCTTGTAGGCCTCGAAACAGTAGCGGTCGGCCAGCTTCCGGTAGGCCTTGTCCCGGGCGATCTCCGCCACCCCGACCCGGTCCTGTTCCCCGGTACCGATTCCCACGGTGGCGTCATCCTTCACGTAAAGTACGGAGTTGGAGCTGACCCCCGCCTCGACCAGCCAGCCGAAGAGCATGTCCTGGATCTCCTTTTCCGTGGGCTGGCGCTTGATCTTGTATTCCTTGCCCTTGTATTCGCAGACTGCGGGCTGGAGGTCCTTCGGCTTGCGGGTCACCGGGAGGAAAGAGGCCTGGACGATGATGCCCCCGTCAATCAGGCTCTTGATATCCACAAACCGTTGGCCCACCCACTGCTCGAGCCGGGAGATGTTCTCGATCCGGAGAATCCGGAGATTTTTCCGCTGGGCCAGGATCTGAAACGCTCCCTCCTCGTATTCCGGGGCCGCCACCACTTCGGCGTACTGGGCGTTGATCCCCTCGGCCGTGGCCTTGTCCACCGGCCGATTCAAGGCGATCGCGCCTCCGAAGGCCGCCACCCGGTCGGCGTAAAACGCCTTCTGGTAGGCCTTGACCAGGCTGTCGGCCCGGGCCGCCCCGCAGGGGTTATTGTGCTTGACGATTACCACCGTCGGTTTTTCGGGAAAATAGCGAAGAATGTTCAGGGCGTTGTCCACATCGGTGATGTTGGTCTTCCCGGGGTGCTTGCCGGACTGGAGCATCTCCATATCGGAAGCCAGATATTTGCCCGGATCGATGGTTTTGACCTCCCCCAGGACCAGATTA
>JAPLJL010000092.1 GCA_026388615.1 Pseudomonadota bacterium
GGGATTCGACCGGCCTTTCTTTGCGATCGCCCAGGAGTTCGCGGAAACCAAGGATCGCCGGCTGATCTGGGCCGCCCATTTCACCGGGATCGAGAAGGAATACCTCCACATCGAGAAGCTCGCCAACCTGGATAAACTGCCTCCCTTCGGGTTCAAGGTGGCCTGCTTCCCGGTCAAGATCACGCGGGCCAGCGCCGGCTGGTGCCGGGCGGTGGCGATCCTGCCGGATTAAAGCAGGGAGCAGGGAGCAAGGGGCAAGGGGTTGAAAGGCAAAATCAAAAAATCCAGCCAATGAAAAACTTGCTGTTTAATTTAGCTTACTCCTGGCTCGTGTTGCTCTTCCTGGCTGGGCCTTTCTCCCCTCCCGCCCGGGCGGAGGAGAACCCCAAGTCGGCGGAGAACCTCTTTGATGTCGAGGAAGAGGTCAAGACCGAGGAGTGGAAAGGCGAGGTCGATAAAAAGCTCAAGGAAACCCCCCTCGAGCCGGAGACCTATGTGGTTTCCGGATCAAAATACGCGCAGGGCATGAAGGAGGCGCCCGCCTCGATGACGGTTCTAACCTCCGAGGACATCCAGGCCTACGGGATCACCAGCCTGGAAGAACTCCTGCGCCTGGTTCCCGGGGTGGAGGTGAAGGCGATCAACCCCGCCAACAAGCTTTTAGGGGAGCGGGGCTTTTTTTTCCTGACCGCCAATTCCGTCCTGGTCCTGATCGACGGCCGGGAAGAGAACACCAATATCTTCGGCGGGGTTTTCTGGGGCTTGCTCCCGATTTCCCTGGGGGATATCGAGCGGGTCGAGATTATCCGGGGGCCGGGCTCAGCCCTGTACGGGGCCAACGCCTATAACGGCGTGATCAATATCGTGACCCGGCATCCCCGGGAAGAAAAAACGGCGCGGCTCAAGGAGGAAACCGGGTTTTATTCCGGCGACCTGGGATTTTTGAAAGGGAATGCCGCGGTGGCTCAGACGTATAAAAAGCTTTCCGTGAAAGTCTCCGGCGGAGTAGACCGGGTGATGGATTGGGCCGATCCCCAGGAAGAGAGTTACCGGGCCTACCGGGTCTTCGGCCGGGCCAATTACGAATTCAGCGGGCAGACGGTTCTGGATCTGGACGGAGGCTGGGTGCGGGGCGATACGGAGGCTTATTCCTGGATCGGGGAGATCCCGCTCCAGGGCATGGACACCAGTTACGCCAACCTGAGGCTCCAGTCCGGGTCTTTCCGTTTTCAGAGCAATTACCGCCGGCAGTCTACCCGGTTTAGCCTGGTTTCCCCGGCTTTGGCGAATATTGGCGAGATCTATAAGGCTTTATTAAAAGCTTATGATATCGACCTGAACTTCAATTTTAAGACCCTGAACCAGAACTCCGAGAGCCGGCTGGAGTACACCCGTTTCCTGGGGCAGAAGAACCGCCTGACTGCGGGGATAACCTATCTCTTCAACCGTTTTGACACGGATTCGATTGTCGATTCCCCGCAGTGGGAACAGCGCGGGGGCGTGTATCTCCAGGATGAGTTCCGACCGGTGGAGAGCTTCCTGGTTTACCTGGGGGCCCGCTACGATTACAACTCCGCGACTCAGGATCAGGATATCGCCGGCTCGGGGGTTCGAGGCGATCTTTCCCCCCGGGTCAGCTTGGTTTACCTGCTCGGCCCCAACCAGTCGGTGCGCGCCTCCTTCGGGCGGGCCTTCCGCAAACCCTCCTTCTTCGAATCCCAGATGCACCTGAAAACCTTTCAAAAATTTGAGCAGCTGCCCCCGCCTTATGACGCCTATAGCCAGTTTTTGTATTCCCCCGATGTCCAGAACGAGCACGTCAATAATTATGAACTCGGCTATTTCACCCAGTTCTGGAGAAGGTACACGCTGACCGCCTCGATTTTCTTCAATCAGTATCTGGACACGCTCAATTTCTGCGATGATTTCCGCTACCACAATATTCCTTATTACGCCAACAGCTACGGAGGGGAGGCGGACCTGGAAGTTCTCCTCCCCCGGTCCTGGCGGGCGTTCGTCAATTACGGTTATTTAGGAATCCACCAGATTGATGTGACCGCCCAGAAGATCGCGGAAAATTTTCCTAACCATCATTTCAATCTGGGAATGCGCTGGCGGCCTCCGACCGGTCCCGCTTTCGCCCTGCTTTTCCACTCGGTTTCATCTTATAAGGATGCCATCCTGAATCCGGCAACCAGCAGCCTCACCGGCACTTTGGATCCGTATGAGAATGAGCTGGGGAATAGTTTTCTTTTGAATGTGAAGGCCAGCTATCGTTTCTGGAAAAACCGGGTCGAAATCGGGGCGAGCGTCTTTAATCTGCTCAACGATGAAACCCGTGAGTATCCGGGAGGAATATTCCCGGATATCGAGAACCCCGGCCAGGACCGGAATTACGGCGGGGAAAAGCCCGCCCTGACCGCCATCGGTTTCGTCGAAGTATCATATTAAATAACAGGTTGGGTTAAACGGTTGCGGTTGCGCGGCTCGTCTCGGTTGTGTTTTCAGGTTGCGGTCAATCCTGATAAATTCAATTGATATTTTGGTCTTCTTGTCGTTGCCCGATTTACTTGTCCCGACTCCAGATGGATTTATCAAGATATCGGAGGGATCGGGCTTTTTGAAAACCGCCGATGAATCGGCAGACTACAACAAAATCTATTGCATTTTTCTGGTTAAATGCCGAAAGACCCAGCCGATTGACCTAACGAGCGGCGCAACCGATCGACGTAAACCGTTTCTTTTTATTAATCAGGTTGGGTTTACTGATAACCTGATCCCCGCCTTTTATCTTTTTCTTTTACTTTTAGGCTTCTTAACTTTTAGGCTTTTAGGCTCTGGGCTGCCTACTGCTTCCGAGCTCTGCGAGCCCGACGAAGCACTTTTAAAGGCAGGGTACCTGCCGTGCTTTACTGGGCGAAGTCTGGGCTGATTACCTGATCACCCCTGTCTGGTTTCTCAAGTCTCTCTGGTTTTTCGATCCCTTAGTAATTGGTCATTGATGTTTAATTAGAAATTAGACATTAGAAATTAGTCATTTATCTGATCTTTGATTACCGCTGTCTGGTTTCTTTAGTTATTCTGGTTTTTTTAGTCATTAGTCATTGGGGTTTAATTAGAAATTAGACATTAGAAATTAGTCATTTATCTGATCTTTGATTACCGCTGTCTAGTTTCTTTAGTTATTCTGGTTTTTTTAGTCATTAGTCATTGGGGTTTAATTAGAAATTAGACATTAGAAATTAGTCATTTCTTATTCTTCTGCTCTTAGGCTTCTTAACTTTTAGGCTTTTAGGCTCTGGGCTGCCTACTCCCTACTTACGGATTTTTGAGCTCTCCCCCGAGCCCGGTGAAGCTGATCACGACGGCGAAAAGATCGTTATGCCATCCGGGCCGGTCCGTGTACCGGAAATTCAGGAGGTAGCAGTCGCAGACGGAAAGATAGGAGAGGTTATAAATCCCCTCCAGGAAAGCTTTTTCCTGGAGCGAGAAAACGACTGATCCGCTGAGGTTAACATGCCGGTAAAGACTGAGGTTCAGGCTTCCGGTGAGGTCATCGGCGTCCTGCCGGCTGTATTCGGAACTTAAAAAGTCGGAGAGCCAGACCCGGTTCAGGTCTTGCCGTCCCGGGCCATCCGGAAAGCCCTTGATCTTCCGATACCCGATCACGGCGCCGAGGGTACCGGGCACGAGCGGAAGGCTGGCGGAGGCCCCGGCATCGGTCAGGCCCTTCCCGTGGAGGTTGTAAATCCCCGAGGAGCGGATTTGCCAGCTGTCCCAATTCAGGCTGACCCGGGAGAGGATGTCGGAAAAATCCCCTTCCTGGAGATCGTAAAATTCCCGGGCCTCAAGCAATAATCTCCCCCGGGTGGCTCCGGGGCGCGACCGGTAGGCCAGCTCGGTGGCCAGGCGGTAGGGCAGGTACCGGCGGTCGCCGATCAGGTCCAGCTCATCGAGTTCCGGAATCTGATCCGTGCGGATCATGGTTCGTTGGGAGAACCCCGCCTCGGCGGTGATCTGGTGGCGGAAGCCGGACCCGTTCGGGCGGAGGAAAACCCGTTCCCGGCCGGTCTCGATATTGGCTTCCCCGGAAAACGCAGCCTGATGACGGAAACTGCCCCCGCCGGCGGCCAGCTCGGTTCCGTCCGCGAGCGTGAAAACCTTTCTCCAGTCCGCGTCCTCCGACTTGATCCAGTAGGCGACCTCTTCCAGGCCGGCCTGCCCGGAGAACCCGAAGCCGCCGCCAATCGGGAGGGGGATTAAAACCCGGGGAAAAATGCTGAATCGCGGGACCGCCTCCAACTGGTTTTGGAGGTTGGTGAAACTGACGAAAGAAACCGGCCCGTTAAACCGGACCGGGGTTTTCGGGATGGCAAAATCCACCAGCTCGAGGCTGAGGTTGGGCAGGCGATGGATCTCGGGCGCGCTGCTTTGCAGATTAATATAATAATCCGCCTCGGCCACGGTCAGGAGACGGTCGCCCCGGTTCCGCCAGTATCCGCTGGAATAAGAATATTGAGTGCTCCGGGCCTGGAGATTTCCGCCGAACTCAGCTTGATAGCTCTGGGTTTGCGCGTTGACATCCACCCCGGCCCAGTCGCGGGGGGAAAGGTCGTGCTCGTGGGTGAAATGCAGGGTGTACCAATCCTGTCTTTTGGCTTTATCCACAAAGAGATCGCCCAGGTAGGCGGCTTCCAGTTTCCCCCCGGCGTAGCCTTCCGGAAACCCGGGTGTCAGGCGGTAACGGAACTCCCCGAAACCCTGCAGACCCCGATTGGTCAGGACCTTGGCCCCGAGGGTTGCGTCCAGGGAGGGGGAGATGTTGATGAAAAAGGAATCCTCCGCCTGGAACCCGTCGCGTTGGGAATAATAGAAATGGGGAATCAGGAAACCGGTCTGCCTCTGGGTTTTGACCGGGTAAGCCAGCCAGGGGAAATACAAAACCGGCACGCCGAAGACGCGGAAGATGAAGTGGTGAAAGCGGATATACTCGCCGATGGTGAGGTCGGCCTGCCGGCAGCCGATTTTCCAGGGCGCGGGGATTTTCCCCGGGCAGGTACAGGTGGTGAAATCACCCCGGCTGATTTGATACTGGACTGGGGAACTTCGCTGGATTACCTCGCCCTCCACTTGGAGCCGGCCGTGGTCCCCGGGGGCGGGTTCGAACTCGAGTTTCCCCTGGAAGAGGGTGCCGGTATTGTTCCGGAGATTGAGGGTCAGCTTCTCGGATTTGATCGTGCTGGTTTGATCCTGGATCGAGACCCGGCCTTCCGCATCCATGACCAGGTCTTTCGGGTCAAAGGTGATCCGGTCGGCCCGGACGGCCCAGCCCGTCCCCTCCACCACGGCGTTTCCCTCGATGGTATAGGCGTGGTCCGGGGTGGAGTAGGTCAGCTTGTCCCCGGAGAGGTTGATGCCGTGCTCCTCGGTATCGAGGGGATTCTGGAGCCAGACCCCGGCGAAGGCCCGGGACCCGCCCGCGGTCATCGCGAGGCAAACCCCGGCGGCGAGGGCCAGAACAAAAAAGATTCTCCGGGCAAGAGACATGATCAGACTGAAAGCAACGGTTTAAGCCGATAAAGGGTTTTATTTGTAGTTTGCCGATTTATCGGCGGTTTTGATTCGTCCTGTCCTTCCGGTGTAAGGATAAACAAATTAGGCAGTATCTGGACGGATGCCGGTCAATCCATCATGTCGAAGGTTTCAGGTTCCATGGAGTAGGGGGTCAGCCCGGCCTCGATCTCGGAATTGATCCGCTGGAGATTGTTCAGAAGGTCCAGGTGGATGGCGCTGGTGTCGATGGACTCCTTCAGCCCCTGGTGCAGTCTCCGGATATGGTTGAGTTTGAGCCTCCGCTCCTCCGCGTCCAGCTCCCGGACCTTGGCCAACACCTCTTTGCTCAGGTTTTCGTCCCCCCCGGCGAAGGCGGTGACGGCGGTTTTGAGATTTTCCGAGACCCGCTGGTGGTAAAGCCGGATTTCCTCCCAGCCCTCCGAGGAGAACGTCAGTCCCTTCTGGAATTTTTTCTCGGCCAGGGCCAGGATGTTTTTCACCACCACGTCGCCCATGGTTTCCAGGCTCGAAGCGAAGTTATGCAGGCGCATTTCCTTCTCGGCCTGTTTTTCGGTCATGACCTTTTCGGAAACCCGGGCCAGGTAGAGCCGGACCTGGTGATCCAGGCTGTTGACCTCCTTGTCCCGCTCCCGGATCCGCTCGATTTCCTCCAGGTCGCCCCGGAAAAAGAGGGGGAGGCTGTCCTTCAGCATCTCTTCCACGATGTCGGCGATCCGCAGGATCTCGCGGGAAGCGTTGACGAAGGCCAGGTCGGGGGTGGAGGAGGCTTTGGGGTCCAGGTAGCGGGCGGCGAAGCGGTCCGAGATCTGATCTTTCCCGGGGAAGGCCCGCTTGACCCCGGAGGCGATCAGGCCCCGGAAGGGGAGGAACAATAACGCGATCCCCAGGTTGAAAATGGTATGGGCATTGGCAATCTGGCGGGGGAGGGTATCGGCGGTGGCTACGGTGAGCCGCTCCAGTTCCGGGAGTAAGGGCCAGACCAGGAGCACCCCCAGCATTTTGATCGAGAAATGGGCCCAGGCCACCTGTTTCCCTTCGCTGTTGGAGCCCGTCGCGGCCAGGAAGGCGGTGATGGAGGTGCCGAGGTTGGCCCCCAGGATCATAGGCAGGGCCGCCGGCAGGGTGATGGCCCCGGAGAGGCTGAAGGAGATGACCAGGCCGATGGTCGCGGCCGAGGCCTGGACCAGGGCGGTCAGGAGGGCGGCGAGGAAGAAGCCGCCCAGGGGATTTTCACCCAGGGACTTAAGCAGTTCGAGAAAGATCCGGGAATGGGCCAGGGGAATGGCGCCGTCGGACATGAGCTTGATCCCGAAGAAGAGCAGTCCGAAGCCCATGATGATCCGGCCCAGGTAGCGGAGGTTCCGGCGGCGGATGAAGAAGCCCATGAAGAAACCCACGGCCACGGGGAGGAGGGCGTAATCCATGACCCGGAAGGAGATCAGCTGGACGGTCAGGGTGCTGGCCACGTCCGCCCCCAGCATCACCCCGATGCTCTGGAACAGGCTGATCATCCCGCTCGAGGCGAAGCCCACGAGCATGACGCTGGTGGCGCTCGAGCTCTGCAGGAAAAGGGTGATGATGACCCCGACCAGGAGCCCGCGGACGGGCTTGTCGGTCAGGGAGTAGATGGCCTTCCGGAGCTTTTCGCCCCCGAAGAGGGAGAGCCCCTCGCGGGAGAGGTTGAGCCCATAAAGGAAAAGCGCCAGGCCTCCGAGGATTTGGATCAGACTAATCACTAATTATTCCGCTTGGTTTTTATGGAGTGCATCAGCTTGCTGATGCGGTTTTTCCCTAAAAATTATTTAAAAACCGACGACACTCTCTTTAGTATACGTTTTTTCCCGCCCAATTTCCTCCCCTTCTTTTTTTCGTCATTCCGGGCTTGACCCGGAATCCAGTCTTCTCTTCTTTTCTTGCCCTATGTCTTTTACCTACGACCTATGACCTATTACCTATGACCGGGGGTTTTCTTTCCTGTAGTTGCCCGATTTATCGGGCGGGTGTTTCTTTGATTTATTTTGTCATTCTGAGCCGAAGGCGAAGAATCTCTCTTTTCTTTCATTCGTAAATCGTCATTCGTCAATCGTAAATTTCCCACGACCCATGACCGGGTTTTTACTTTCGCGAGAATTCCCTTGACATCTTTCTCATTTAAAAAGACCATAAAGTGGTTACCCATGGGAATTAAAACCGGTTTCGGGAAGGTAGCCGCAGCCTTTAGGCTGCGTAATAATTAGCAAAATCAAACAAACTAAATGAGCCAAAAGGGTCGCCAGTTGCCAGCTATAAATCCTCGGATCGATCGTATCGAGAGCAAGATTCTTCTGATCCGCGGTCAAAAAATAATGCTGGATTCAGACTTGGCGGAGCTTTACGGCGTGGAAACAAAGGTTCTGAACCGGGTGGTTAAACGAAATATTAAACGTTTTCCCGAAGATTTTATGCTTCAACTTACTGTTAGCGAAGTCGAAAGTTTGAGGTGCCAATTTGGCACCTCAAACTTGAGATCACAATTTGTGATCTCAAAGCCCCCGGCTGGCCGGGGCGGACGCCGCTATCTTCCATATGCTTTCACCGAACAGGGGGTAATCATGGCGGTGAACGACTCAACCAAATAACTATTGAAATTTTCTTGAAGAACAAACAGAAAACAACTTACCTTCAGCCGATTAAAACGGTCATATTGACCATTCGCAATCAGAAGGTGATCCTGGATTCCGACCTGGCGCGAATTTACGGCGTCTCAACCAAACGGCTAAATGAGCAGGTAAAAAGGAATGCGAAGAGATTCCCGCCGGATTTTGCCTTCCACCTTAAGATGAAAGAAGTTCAAAACTTGAAGTCGCAAATTGCGACTTCAAGTGGGAAGGATTGCGGGAACCAGATAGAGATCGGTTCCACCCATGGGGGTCGAAGGAAATTGCCTATCGCTTTTACTGAACATGGAGCCGTTATGGCGGCTAATGTTCTGAACAGCGAACGGGCTATACGGATGAGTGTCTTTATCGTGCGGGCGTTCATCAAGATGAGGGAGCAGTTGCTGAGCCGGGCGGAGCTGGAGTCGCGCCTGGCGCAGATAGAAAATATCCTGCTTTCCCATGATGGCCAGATCCGAGATCTTTACGAGAAAATCCAACCCTTGTTTTTACCTTTGCCTGAGCCTCCGCGTCGCCGGATCGGCTTCACCGCCCGCGAAAAACCAGTCAAATATTCCGTCCGACGGTGTCATAAATGAACGCGATTGAAGTTGTGGAGTTCAAACGTCAAAGTAAAGACTTGACCCCGGAATTTTTTTGGGTAAAAAACGGAACTAATTTATCCTTCCGGAGCTTTAGCGAAGGAGGACGGATCTACGTCACCCGAATATTAGTCGAATGTCATGAAGTAAAGAACGTCCCCTAGGAAATTAGCGAAGGAGGACGGAACTACGTCCCCCGAACATTAGGAAGTTAAATGCCTTTAGATTTTGCAATTAAAACTATTATTGAAGAAAATATTTCTGATATTGCGATAGAGTATCAA
>JAPLJL010000392.1 GCA_026388615.1 Pseudomonadota bacterium
AGAAAGGGTGATACAGGTTAATTTCTTTTTTCCTTTTTTCATTCGACAATCCTTCGACTCCGCTCAGGAAAGGTCGTCATGACCCTTGGTTTCTTTGGTTCGTCTCAAACCCTGGAACCCTGGGCCCCTCGGACCCTGGAACCCTTCTTCTCATGTCGCCTTTTCGGCCGCGATCGCGATCATCTCCCCGCCCCGGCGGAGAAAGCGGTTTTTTTCCAGGCGCCGGGCGGCCTTCACCCCCGAGGCGGCGCACCCGCGGGCCAGCCGGCGCAGGGGGGAGACCCCGAATCCTTCCACGGCGAGTTCAAAGTATCTGAGGGGCTTGGGCAGGAGAATAATACCATCCGCCTGGAGAACCCGGAAGCCTTCGGCCTCCATCCAGCCCCGCGCCCTTTGCGGGGAGAAAGCGGGCTCGTAGCTCGTGAATTTTTTCAGCCAGGGGGAAAGGCCGAGGTTCAGGAGCGGGGCGGCGAAAACATTGTACAGGTTGTTGACGAAGAGCAGCAGCCGCCCCCGGGGTTTTAAAACCCGGGCGGCTTCCGCCAGGGCCGGGCGGACCTCCCGCACGTGCTCGATCGTCCCGTAAGAGAAAACCAGGTCGAAGCTCCGGTCCGAGAAAGGCAGCCGCCGGATATCGCCCACCACCAGGCCGGTTTTTTCCGGCTCGTCCCGGAGGAGACGGGTCTTCGCCCGCCGGGCGATCACGGGGGAGATATCGATGCCCAGGAACTGGCGGCTTTGGGTTTTCAGCCAGGCCCCCAGGGCCTGGGTTCCGAAGGCCTCGTTGTAAAGGTCGAATTTCAGGGTCCGGGGCTTTCCGGCGATCCAGGGCGCGGAGAAGTTCCGGATGGAAGCGCTGATATAATCGTCCGAAACCAGGGGCTCCGCCAATTCCAGGCGGGAGGTGTTTTCCGCCACCCGGTCCCAGCGGGCGCTCAGGTCCCGGTCCAACTCCCGCCAGCGGAAAAAGTATTCAAATGCGCCAAAAGGCATTGGGAACTCCTGCTTGGTTTAGTTAATCAACGGCGATCTCTGCTTGGGGAAAATTATACCTCATTTAAATAAGGTCGCAGGTCATGGGTTACACACAGGTCATGGGTGGTGGGTCATAGGCGTTAGGTCAAATTCAAAATAAAATATTTTCCCCCTTTGTGAAAAGGGGGATTGAGGGGGATTTCCAATACCAACGACATACCACCCATGACCTATGACCTGTTTGACGACGGTCGGCGGTCGTATTTTTTGGGGCGAGAACCTACCCCCCAAAAAAAATAAAATGATAACGACCAAGGGTAGATTCTTCCCTCGACTTTGCTCGGGACAAATCGCCAAAGGCGGCCTTCCCGCCGCTCCGCACGGGACACGCAGAATGACAGATTGAAACGGCGGTCGGCGGTCCGCTGTCTGCGGTCGTTTCAGCGTGATCCCAGAAAAGAGAATTCGAGGAGCTGGGAGCCGGCGATCCAGAGCCGGCGGAGGTCGGAAAAAGACCGCACCCGGGCCAGGCTCTTCAGGAGGTAGCGGGGGCGGAAGTAAAACCGGCGGTTGGCCCGGCGGATCGAGTCCTCCAGGACTTCGTTGGAGAGATTGGTGTAAAGGTGGTTCAGAATTCCCCGGGAATGGAGCTCGCTCGAGCGCAGGACCTGGATGCCGTCGCCGATGATTTCCGGGTAGGTGTCCACGAGTTCCTGGTAGAGCGGCGTGCCCGGGTAGGGGCTGCAGATCTGGAAGGAGACCGAGTCCGGGTCGATCTCGAGCAGAAAGTCGATGGTGGCTTCGAGACTTTCCCGGGTCTCCCCCGGCATTCCGAACATGATGTGGGCGTGGCGGGAAAGGCCCAGCTCCCGGGCCCAGCGGAAGTCGTCCCGCACCGCGTCCAGGCTGATCCGCTTGTTGGATTTCTCCAGGATCTCCGCCGCGCCCGATTCCACCCCGAACTTAAGCGTATGGCAGCCGGCCCGCTTCATTTCCACCATGGTCTCCCGGTCGAGTTCACCCGGGATGGAATTGCAGATCCATTTCAGGTCCAGATGCCGGTCGATCAGGTGGCGGCAGATCTGCCGGTTTCTCGCCGGGAAGGCGGTGAAGGTCTCGTCGCGGAAATAAATCTCCTGGTACCCCTCTCGCTTCAGGGCTTCCATCTCGGAGATCACGCTCTCCGCGGACCGGGCCCGGATCTTTCCGCCCATGAAATAGGGGGCGGTGCAGAAACGGCAGCGGGAATAGCAGCCCCGGGAGGAGAGCGCGCTGGTATAGGGGTAATGCCGGACCAGGGGGTTGAAGTATTTCTGTCCCTGGGGGAGCAGGCTCCGGTCCGGGATGGGCAGCTCGTCCAGGTTCTCGATGAAGCCGTACTCCTCGTTCAGGATGATCCGGCCGTTGTCCCGGTAGCCGATGCCCTTGACCTTTTTC
>JAPLJL010000300.1 GCA_026388615.1 Pseudomonadota bacterium
TGGTGGCGGGGGTCGAGAAGATGAGCCTGGTCAGGGCTCGCCCGAAAGGGGAAGGCGGCGGAGGCGGCGGCATGGGAATGATGGGAGGGGGAGGCGGCCCGATCGTAGTACCCGAAGGGTATATGTTCCTTGCCGATCTCGGGATTATCATGCCGGCTTTCTTCGCACTGGTCGGCATCCGGCACATGCACGATTACGGGACCACGCGGGAGCAGTTCGCGAAAATCTCGGTGAAAAACCACAAACACGGGGCGATGAACCCTTATGCCCAGTACCAGAAGGAAGTCACCCTGGAGCAGGTCCTCAACTCGCGGATGATCTGCGACCCGATCACGCTCCTCCAGTGCACCCCCACGGGTGACGGGGCTTCCGCCGTGATCCTGGCTTCACCCAAGGTGGCCAAGAAATACACCACCAAAATGGTCAAAGTAGCCGGCTCCATCGTCATGGCCGGGGAATACAAGGCCCACCAGGGCAACTTCTCCTCGATAGCTTCCTGCAAGGTGGCGGCCAAGATGATTTACGAGCAGACCGGGATCGGTCCCAAGGACCTGGACGTGGTCGAACAGCACGACTGCTTCACTCCCCATGAGCTCGTGACCTACGAGGATCTGGGGATCTGCAAGCCGGGCGAGGGTGGGAGACTGGTGGATGAAGGAGTAACCGCCCTGGGCGGCAGGGTGCCTTTCAACGTGAGCGGCGGGCTCCAGTCCAAGGGGCATCCGATCGCGGCCACCGGCGTGGCCCAGATAGTTGAACTGGTCTGGCAGCTTCGCGGAGAATGCGGGAAGCGGCAGGTGGAGGGCGCCAAGATAGGCTTCGCCCATAACGGCGGCGGGATCGGTCCCGGCCTCGAGCCGGGCCTGGCCAGCCTGACTATTTTAAAGGTATAGTTTCCCGAGGGGCATTTCCCCGGGGATAGGGGCGAGAGGGGGACGCGCCGGATCATGAATCCGGGAGAGAAAAAGATCGGGCTGAAGGAGATTCCCAGGATGCGGGTGGCGTTTGTCAGCCGCACGGGGCCTTACGACCAGATTCCCGAGGCGATGAAAACCCTGATGAGCTGGGTTGCCAACCGGGGAATCAAACCGTTGGGTCCGCCCATGGGTATTTATTACAACAGCCCGGCCTCGGTCGGACCGGACGAGCTCCGTTGGGATATTGCCATTCCCGTTTCGGATGGAGTGGACGGGGAAGACGAGATCGCGGTCCGGGAACTCCCGGGGGGAAAGTTCGTTTACGCTTTTCACCAGGGGCCATATGATAAAGTACACACGGTTTACGATGAGCTGTTCGCCTTCATCGGCCAGAACAGCTTGAGGCCCACCGGGCCGCCGATGGAGGTTTACCTCTCGGATCCCGCCAAGGTTAAGCCCCAGGAGGTGAACACCGAAATCCGGGTCCCGGTGGCCACGGCGGGTTTATAACCGTGATGAAATATTAGCCCCCCCAAAAAAATTCCCTCGCCCCTTGTGGGAGCCTGCCCGAGACGACCGCTCGGGTCGGCCAGGGAGGGGAGGGCGAGGGGGTAAATGATTTATCCAGATTTTAAAAAGGCGGCTTTCGGGCCGCTTTTTTTTTGAGTTTTTCCCGGGTTTTTGTAGTTTGCCGATTTATCGGCGGTTTTAAAGCGCCCGATCCCTCATCCTTCGGGATGAGTAAATCGGGCAGCTACATATTATTTTAGCGCCAGCGTGGCTTTCGCTGCCGGGTAGGCATCAACCATCAGATATACCCGGGCCTGGGCGGGGACCTCATCGTTTTCATAAGTAAGCTCCACGATTTCGATCTGGCCGCCGGCTGATGAGATTTTCCGGTTATTCAGCCCGTAATCCAGCGCCACCGGGTGGTTGGTGGCGGGATCAATCATCAGGATCCCGAAACTGTGCTCGGACGCCTTAAGTGAGGAACCGGAAAAGACAGCCCGGACCAGGTTGCTCCCGGCGGTAAGGGTGATATTTCCCAGACCGGTGGGGATGG
>JAPLJL010000054.1 GCA_026388615.1 Pseudomonadota bacterium
CGCGCGGCCAGGGCCTCGGCGCATTTTTTCTGCGCCGCGCGGAGGTCGTCGCTTACCGGGGTCACTCCGTTGTCGGAAACGTCGAGCACGGTCAGCCCGGAGAGTTTAACCTCGGCGACCCGTTTGGGAATGAAACTCCGGAGGTCGGGGTGCTCCGCGTCCGGCCCGGCCAGGATGGTCATCAGGGGGACAAGGTCCTCGGCCCGCCGGCAGAGGGGTCCGGTGGTCAGGTACCGGAGGGCATCACCATGAACGACCGGGTATTGCCCGGTGTTGGGAACCGTGAGGCTGGTGGGTTTGTGGCCGAAGATGCCGTTAAAGAAGGCCGGCATCCGGATCGAGCCCCCGATGTCGGAGCCCAGGCCGAACGGGGAGGCGCCCGATCCGATGATCGCGCCCTCGCCCCCGGAGCTTCCGCCCACGATGTGCCCGGGATTATAGGGATTGTTGGTCCGCCCGTAGATCTTGTTGTAGGTTTCCATCCACATGCAGAGCTCGGGGACGTTGGTGACCCCGAGGGGGATGACCCCGGCCGAGAGCAGGCGGCTGACTGTCACGGCGTTGTCCTTGGCGGTCACGCCCTTCCGGGCCAGGAGCCCGGAGGTGTTGGGCATGCCGGCGAGGGCGAAGCATTCCTTGATCGTGCAGGGGACGCCGTGGAAGGGGGGGAGCTTTTCCGGCGGGACGGTTTTCACCTTCTCGTCGGCCTCGCGGGCTTCTTTCCGGGCCAGCTCGAAGCGGTCCTGGATGATGGCGTTCAGCGTGGGATTAACCTTCTGGGCGTAACGGATGTGGGTTTCCACCACCTCGGCGGAGGTGACCTCCCGCTTCCGAATCATCTCCGCCAGGCGCGTTCCAGAAAGGGTCAAAAGCGATTCCATAAATGCCTCCGGGTTTGCAATCAAAATTATATACGCCTGAAGATTTTTGACAATCGAAGCAATTATCTGAAAAGCGCGGCAAATACGAACCGATTTGTAATATTAAATGACATTTAGTTCTAGGTGGGATAAAATCAAAACCATCATCATAATTTAGTTCTAAAAGGGAAGAATTCTTGAAGAAAATCTTATTTCCAATACCGACAATATTTTTACTGCTCGGTTTCCTGCTGGTTGGAGCCTGCTCAAAAGAATGTGACCCGAGCAGTTTTCGTGTCGAACGTTTAGATCCGCCAGAAAAATGTAGTGCTTCAATTCCCAATCAACATTTCAGTGGTCTGGCGGTTTCCAAAGAAGGAAATTTATATCTTACCTCACGTGAAACCTTTTCTAAGAATGAAGGAGATTCATCAAAACTACTTCATTGCTTATATATCCTAAATCGTGATTGCCAACCCCAAACAGGCATAAATATAAAAAGCGACTTCATGTATGAGGTTAATCCGGCTATTGGAGAAAATGGTGATATTTACATATTATCTGGGGAAAATACTAAAGATGAAAAAACCATTCCGTTTCTTAACTCAATTTCCTCAGTTGGAAAATTAAACTGGATTGTTGAGCTAGAAAATTTATGGAGCACTCCCAGCCTAGCGATTGATTCTTTGGGTAATATTTATGTTAACGGCGGCAACAATTTATTTTCAGTTTCCGGAGATGGGAAGATAAAATGGAGCCGTACTTTCCAATATTTGGGGGAAGGTATCATTGCCGGACCAGATGATAATTTATATGTAAATGAATCTAATGGAACAGTGCATAAAATTTCACAGGATGGAAACGTTCTTTGGTCGGTAGACCTTAATGATTTTTCATGGGAAGAAGGCGAGTTACTCATTAAGGATATGGCTATGGATAAAGATGGGATGATTTATTTGCAATGTTTTATAAGGGGTGATACCGGTGATGGTTATCATGATCATTATTTGATTAAGTTAAATTCCCAGGGAGATATTTTGTGGAGAGTCCCGGTTGGATTCGGTACTTTTAATGGCCCCCCCGCTCCTTTATTGATTGGGCCGGAGACGGTTTATGTCCAAATCACCCCTTCTCTGACTGACTCCCTCTTCGCATTTAATTTAAATGATGGATCTTTGAAATGGACTTTGAACCAGGATGGATGGCCTGGAGTAATCGATAAAGAAAGCAATGTATACGCAACCACTCCACAGGGTTTAATGGTTATTGATTCTGAGGGCAGTATTACCTCGGTGAATAATACGAATATTATGCCTTGGTTAATAGATCAGGATGGATTTATTTATTATTACAAAGGGCCGTTTAAAATATCTTATTCTGAAAGTGACGGTTATTATCAGTCGGGATGGTCGATGATAAATCACGATCCACAGAATACTAATAGATGGAATGGGGGATCGTAGATATTTGTAAACAATTAAACGTAACAGTCACCTGCCTAGCGCAATTCTTTTAAAAGTATTTTCTTATTTAGTAATTCTGAACAATCCTACCAAGGAGTTACCTTATTCCGTCATTCCGCACTTGATGCGGCCTGCCCGAGCTGACGCTCGTGTCGGCCAGGGAATCCAGTTATTTTATTTTTCTGGATCCCTGCTTTCGCAGGGATGACGGACGACTAAAAAATATTCCTTCACTTCATCCGAAATAATTTTAGATCAAGATTGATTAATTGATGTCCGGATTTTCCCCGAAGAGACGGGCCACGGAGCGGGACCAGTTTTTCAGGCGGTCGAGGTCCGGCTCCAGCGGGTAGCGCCGGTAGCGGGAGGCGACGAAGGGCATCCGGGCCAGCGCGGGAAGTAGGCGGAAGGCCAGACGCGGGGCGAGGACGACTCCCCGGAGGGTGGCCAGGAGATCGGAAAAGGAAAGCCGAGGCATTTCCTCGACCAGGCCGGCCCGGCAGCCGTTTTCCGTGAGGAGGCCGGAGGCGAGGAGGGTTTCCACCTCGTGCTCGGCCAGGGACTGGGAGAGCCTCCGAAAAACATCGTAGGAGGCCAGGAGTCCCCCGTATTCCCGCTGGAAGGCCGACTGGTAGGCCCAGGTGGCCTCGAGCGATCCGGGGTCGTTTTTACCCTTAACCGAGTCGGCCAGGATCCGGGCCGCCACCATTCCGATTCCGGTTCCGGAGCCATGGGCCGGAAAGACCTGGCAGGCCGCATCGCCGACCAGCGCGATTCCGGGGGCGGCCAGGCGGTCGTAGGGGCGGCGGAGGGGAATCTGCCCGGCTCCGCCGAACCGAATCTCCCCGATCCAGGGGTTTTCTTCCTTGGTTTTCTTTAAAAGCTCGGGACCCTTTAAATGCGGTCCTTCGGCGATGGCCCCGGCGAGGAGCTCTACCTCTTCCAGGTTTTTCGCGAGGGTAATCATCAGGGCGGAAAAGCCGCCGGAAACCCCGGTAAAAGAAAGGGATTCCCCCAGACGGAGAAAATTATTTTCGAGAAAGCTCCGGGCGCCCGCCTGGTCCTTGACCGCGCAGACCTCCTGGGCGGCCAGGCAGAGATGCGAGTGGGGAACGGGAGGGGTGTGGCGGGAAAGCTCGGGGACCAGGTGGCGGACCGCTCCGGAGAGTCCGGTCGCGTCCACGAACAGGCGGGCCCGGAAATCCATCTTTTCCTGGGTTCCTTCCGGGGCTCGCGCCTCTACGGTCAGGGACACCGGGCGATCGCTATCCAGGTCCAGATGCTGGATCCGCACCTGCTCGAAGAGCAGGGCTCCGGATTTCCGGGCCAGGTCCTGGAGGCGGGCGACGAGCAGGCGGATGTCGACGTTCCCGATCGGGCTTTCCGCGAGCTTGACCCGGCCTTCCCCGTTTTTCCCCTGGATAATAAAGGGGACGCCGTTCCCGCGTCTCTCCGGGTGGCGGGGCTTGGCGATGCCGGCGCGGTCGAACATCCAGGAGGGAACCCCGTTGACCCAGCGGGCCCCGGCTTCGCCGAGGGCGCGGGCCTCGAGCAGGGCGACCCGGAAACCGGCCCGGGCCAGGTGATAAGCGGCGGCCGAACCGGCCGTGCCCGCGCCTACCACTACGCAGTCGAACTCGTGACGTTCTTCCGTCATGGTCTTAAATATTAACGGCGGAAAACCCGATCCGGAAGGGTTGCTTAAAGGTAGTTGCCCAATTCATTGGGCAGATTTAAACCCGAGAAATGCGATTGAATCCGTTCCCAGTAATTCACGAAAGGATTTTTTTTAGTATGCCTATCCATCGGCGGTTTTCAAAAAAGCCCGATAAATCGGGCAACTACGAACCATGATGAAATAATAACCGCATTTTTCGGGTTAAAAGCGGAAAAGGCGAACAGAAAAAAGGTTTCGAATTTCATTCCGAAACTCGAAACCCTGAACTCGAAACCCGAAACTGGTTTTACTGCCGGGTGATGTTGGCCGGGGTGGGCGCGGACGACGGGAGCGGGGCCCCGGCGAAATCCTCTTTGTCCTCAGTCTCGACCGTCTCCTTCAGGAAGCTCTCCGGATCGGGGAGAAACAAGGCTTCGCGCAGGACCTGGTCCATGTGGTCCACGGGCACGATCGTCAGCGCCTTCAGGATATTTTTCGGCACTTCGGAGAGGTCTTTCTCGTTATCCTTCGGGATCAGGATTTTGGTGATATCACTCCGGTGGGCGGCCAGGATCTTTTCCTTCAGCCCCCCGATCGGGAGGACCCGGCCCCGGAGGGTGATCTCGCCGGTCATGGCCACGTCGTGCCTGACGGCCAGCTTAGTTAAAACCGAGGCGATGGCGGTGGCCATGGCGATTCCGGCGGAGG
>JAPLJL010000315.1 GCA_026388615.1 Pseudomonadota bacterium
TTTAAAGTTTCGAGTTAAGAGACAAACTGACTAGGTAAGCACAGTTTCGAGTTTCCCTTCGACTCACAGTGGCTCACTAACCCAGAAGGGGTCAGCCCTTGACATTGGACATTCCCACCCTCGGTCCCGTCCCGCCAGCGCCCCGCGAGTAGAGAGAAGAAGACAGTAGGCAGCCTCCGGCCCGTGAGGGCCTACGGCCCGGAGGGTAGGCAGTTAGAAAAAAAACGGATAGACCCCGAATCTTGCTCGGGGAAATAATTTGGCGATTTGGACTTTAAACTTTGACATTTGAACTTTTTCTAAAATGCTTTACGAATTCAAAGACATTAAAAAGGATATAAAGATCGAGGCGGATCTCTGCGTGGTCGGCTCCGGCGCGGCCGGGGCCATCATCGCCAAGGAGATCGCCGAAACCGGCCGCCGGGTGGTCCTCCTCGAAGTGGGGAGTTATTTCAAACCGCCTTACTACGGGCATAATGTCCAGGAGGGACTGGAGAAACTCTATTTCCAGCGGGGCTTCCGGTCGATGCTGGGGAAGTCCTCGATCGTGACCATGCAGGGCCGGGCCGTGGGCGGGACCACGGTGGTCAACTCGGCCATCTCCTTCCGCCTCCCGGAATGGATCCGGACCCGGTGGATATCGGAGTTCGGACTGAAATTCTCCAACACAGCTCTGGACGACGCCTTCAGCCGGCTCGAAAAAAACCTGAACATAAGGCCGACACAGCCGGACGTCCTCGGCCAGAACAACCTTCTCTTCAAGCGGGGCTGCGACCAGCTCGGGATTCACTCGAGCCCCATTTACCGGAACGAACGCAACTGCAAGGCCTGCGGGGTCTGCCTGACCGGCTGCCCGGAAGGGGCCAAGCTCTCGATGGACCTGACCTACGTGCCCTGGGGTCTGAAGGCCGGGATGGATCTGTATACCAACTGCCAGGCGGAAAAAATAATTCTGGAAAAGGGTGAGGCCCGGGGCATCCGGGGCCATTTCCTCGAGCCGGATACCGACCAGCCCGGGCATGCCATCGAAGTCAAAGCCAAGCTCACGATGATCTCCGCCGGCGTGATGGCTTCCCCCATCATCCTCTTGAAAAGCGGGGTCCCGAATCGGAGCAAGATGATCGGAAGAAACCTTCTGAATCACCCGGGCACAGGGATGCTGGGCCTGTTTAAAGAGGTGGTGAACGCCTGGGAAGGGGCGAACCAGGGTTACGAGTCGTCCCAGTGGGTCCGGGACGGGATTGTGCTGGAGACAGCCTGGGGTCCGCCTTCGATCGCCTCGATCCGGCTGCCCGGGTTCGGGGACAAGAGCCTCGCGATCATGAAGAAGATCAAGCACATTGGCTCCTTCGGCGCGATGATCCGGGCCACCACCACCGGCCGGGTTATTTCCACTCCCGGGAGTTACAACCCGATCATTTATTACCCGCTCAATCAGCATGATGTCGGACTCCTCCAGCGAGCCCTGAAATACACGGCGGAGGTTAACTTTGCCGCGGGGGCGGAGGCGATTTATCCCATGGTTCACGGACTGCCCGAGGTTATTACCGACGCCAGGCAAGTCAAGCTTTTCGAAGAGGTGAAGCTCAAGTCGACCTCAGTCAACCTGATCGGCAATCACCCGATGGGGACCTGCCGGATGGGCGAGGACCCCGGAAGCTCGGTGGTGAATTCCAACTGCGAATCCCACGAGGTCAAGAACCTCTTCGTCTGCGACGCTTCCATCTTCCCGACCGCCCCCGGGGTGAATCCCCAGCTGACCATCTTCGCCTTCGCGGACATGACGTCGCAGTATCTGAAAAAACGTCTTTAATCAGCTTTTTTCCCAGGAATTATTTATTAAGTCATTCCTGCGGAAGCAGGGATCCAGGTTTTTTTCCATGCAAAAATAAATATAAATATTTTTAAATACTGGATCCCCGCTTTCGCGGGGATGACAAAAAGAGGAGGGATTCCAGTTCCCACGGGAATGACGGTCACTAAGGGAAGGGGATTTTTATGCGGACAGATGTTTTTCGTACGATCCTGGCAGTAGGGATCACCCTGGTTTTGATTCAATTTCCTTCCTGCGGCGGGGAAAAGAATCCCTGCTCCGGGGTGAAAACGGACAAAACGCTTCCCGACGCCGAGCCGGTATTCAATTCCGCGGGGAGCGGTTTTTATGATTTTCCTTTCCCGAGCGATCTCCGCCTAACCGCGGCCGGAACGATTGACCTGGCCGACTTCCCGACCGGCCAGACGGGAAGCATCGGGAAGATGATCCTGGACAGTTACGTGACGCGGGCGAAGGAAATCAGCTTCGGTTTCGGCCTGAACGCCCCGGTATATTTTCACTTGAGCCAGCCGATCCTCTCATGTTCGGTCCCGGCGGTGAAGGACATCCCTTCCAGCGCCGACCCGGCTTTTCTGGTCAATCTGACCGGCACCCCGGAATTTATCCCGCTCGAGACCCGCTGGGTGGAAAGCTCCGGGGGTGATCCGTTCCTGGCGGACAACCTCCTGATTCTTCTCCCTAAAGCCGGGCACCCTTTAAAAAGCGGCCGGGCTTACGCGGCGGTTCTGACCAACCAAATCAGGGGGAAAAACGGTAAAGTCCTGACCCGCTCGGCGAATTTTGATAATTTCTGGGCGGGCCAGAACTCGAACCTGACCGGGACTCTGCATCTGGCCGAGCTGAAGAGCCGCCTGGCCGAGCTGGGTTTACCGGAGGACAAGGTGGTGGGGCTGACC
>JAPLJL010000387.1 GCA_026388615.1 Pseudomonadota bacterium
CAGCCTAAAGGCTGCGGCTACCTGCTTTGCTCCTTGAGTTTGCTCGGTGGCGAGACCTTGATCACCGCCTGGAACTCGGGCGGGCAATCCCCGTAACAGCTTCCGCATTTTACGCATTTCTCCTGGTCAATCACCTTGATCCCCTTCGCACCCGTGGCAATGGCCTCAACCGGGCAGGCCCCGACGCAAACCTCGCAGGCGCGGGAGCATTTTTCGGGAAGGATATAGTAGGCGATCAGGTCCCGGCAGGCCCGGGCCGGACATCTTCCCTCCCGATAGTGCGCCTCATACTCATCCCGAAAATACCGCAGGGTGGAAAGCACCGGGTTGGGCGCGGTCTTTCCCAGCCCGCAGAGAGAGCCTTGCTGGACTTCCAGAGCCAGCTCCTCGAGTATTTTCATCTCCGCATCCGATCCCTTTCCCCGCGTCAGGTTGTCCAGAATCTTAAGCATCTGGAAGGTACCGATCCGGCAGGGGGTGCACTTGCCGCAGGATTCCTTCTGGGTGAAATCCAGGAAAAATCGGGCGGTCCGGACCAGGCAATCATCCTCATCCAGGATCACCATTCCCCCCGATCCCATGATCGACCCGGCTTCTCTCAGGGAATCAAAATCCACCGGGGTATCGGCCAAGCGGGCCGGAAGGCAGCCGCCGGACGGTCCCCCGATCTGGATGGCCTTCAGGGCTTTCTTTTTCGGCACCCCGCCCCCGGCGGTGTAAATCACCTCCCGGAGGGTCGTGCCCAGGGGAACCTCGATCAGTCCGGTATTCTGAATCTTGCCGGCCAGGGAAAAAACCACTGTCCCTTTCGAACGTGATGTCCCCAGGGAGCGGAACCAGGGGCTCCCCTGGTCCAGAATCCGAGCCGTCACCGCCAGGGTTTTCAGATTATTGAGCAGGGTGGGTTTTCCCCACAAACCCCTTTCCGCCAATTCGGGAGGGCGGACCCTCGGCATTCCCCTTTTCCCTTCCATGGCAGCCGCCAGGGCCGTGGATTCCCCGCAGATAAAGGCTCCCGCTCCACGCACCACTTCAATCTCAAAATCAAACCCGCTGTTCAGGATGTCCTTTCCTAAAAGCCCCAAGCCCCGCAATGATTCCATCGCGATCCGGGCCCGTTCTATCGCCAGAGGGTATTCAGCGCGGACATAGAGAAATCCTCGGTGGCTTCCCACCGAGTAGCCGGCGATAGTCATCCCTTCCAGGACCGAAAACGGATCGCTTTCCAGGAGGGCCCGATCCATGAAGGCCCCGGGATCGCCTTCGTCGCCATTGCCCACCACATACTTGGGTTTCCCGGGAAAAGCCCGGCAGATCTCCCATTTCTCTCCGGCGGGGAATCCGGCCCCCCCCAGTCCCCGGAGCCCCGCGGCCTTGACCGCCCTGATCACTTCCCGGGGATCCATCCCCAGGGCCCGGAATAAACCCCGGTATCCGCCCCGGAGGAGGTATTCCTCCCCGCGGGCGGGATCGATCCAGCCGGCGTGCTCCAGAATGATCTTTTTTTCCATCCGGAACCGGGGAATCTCAAAAACCGAGGGAATCTTCTCGTTCTCTTCTACCGCTCCCAGGGCGAACTCGAGGCAAGGGTCTCCCGCTCCCAGGAAATCCCGGACCAGCCGGCGGGCCACGCCGGGGGTCACGGACCCGTACAGGATGGCGGGGAAACCGGGGTTGGCGACCACAGCGATCGGCTCGGCATAGCAATGGCCGACGCACCCGACTTCCAGGAGACGGACCGGGAGCGAATTCCGGGTGATTTCCTCCCGGAACGCGGCCAGGGTTTCCAGGGCTCCCGAGGCTCTTCCGCAGGTGGCGGTCCCCAGCCGGATCTCGGGAACGGGTTTGCCGGTCTCCCCTCCGCCCACTCGTTTTCCCAATTTCGCCCAGGCCTTCTGGATGCGGGAAGCAGTGTTCTTTTTTATCCTTGAATCGTTCCTTGGCACTTGAATCCCTAACCTCAAACCATGTCCGGCAAATTTTTAATTTCTAATGACGAATGTCTAATCAATAACCAATGTCCAATGTCGAATTTCTAATTTTTTCATTGAATCATTTGTCATTAGTCATTGGGGTTTGATTAGTCATTAGAAATTAGTCATTAGTCATTTTTTATCCGTTTTTGCTTTTAAAATTTCCCCTTTGACCGAAATCGGGCTGGACTTGCCCACGATTAAATCGTTGACCACCATTATCGGCGCCAGCGAGCAACAGCCGACGCAGGCCACCCGCTCCAGGCTGAAGCGCCGGTCCGGGGTGGTTTCATCCGTTTTAATCTTGAGTTCCCGCTCCCAGGATTCCAGGATGGCTTCCCCGCCCTTGATATGGCAGGTGGTTCCCAGGCATACCTTCACCTGATTTTGGCCGGGGGGAGCGAAGCGAAATTGCGGGTAAAACGTAGCCACGCCCCAGACCGCGGCCGCGCTCATCCCCAGGTATTCGGACACGGCCCGGAGACCCTCCAACGGCAGATATCGGAGACGGGCCTGGATCTCCTGAAGAACGGGGATTAAAAAGCGGGGTTCCGGAGGCTGGAACCCTGGCAGGATTTCCTCCCGAATCAGTCGGAGTTCTTCCTCGGGAATTGTCACCGCGAGATATGTTTCTGTAAAATCTGCATCAACTCGGGTTTAGCGGTCAGCCCGATGATTTTCTCCACCACCTGCCCGCCCTTGAAAACAATCAGGGTCGGGATCGACATTACCTGGAACTGATTGGCCAGCTCCGGGTTCTCATCCACATTAAGTTTGCCCACCTTCACTTTGCCCGTTAAATCTTTTTCTATTTCGTCCAGGATGGGCGCCATTCTCCGGCAGGGACCGCACCAGGGAGCCCAGAAATCGAGGAGCACCGGTTCGGAAGATTTCAGAACCTCCGGATCAAAATTGGCCTTATTAATTTCCTTTGGCATATTTCCCCCTGTTTTTTCTTTCCGCCGCTGACTTTATCGTTCTTTACTTATAAAATATTAGCATAAACTTTTGTAACTGTTCAGGTAGCCACAAAGACACCAAGACACAAAGGATAGATATGGCTTTTACCCCCTTATCTGAAAAGGAAGAGCGCATTGCAAGAAAAATAGTTGATGCGGCGTATGCTGTACATAAAACATTAGGACCAGGTTTGCTTAAAAAAGTATATGAAGTCTGTTTTTGTCATGAGCTTTCAGGCGGGGGTTGGAATATCAAAGGCAGGTAGACGTTCCAATTGTATATGATGGTATAGTGTTTGACGAAGGACTACGGCTAGATGTTTCAGGAGAAGAGCTTATTATTTGCGAACTAACTGTTCAGGCAGCCACCAAGACACCAAGACACAAAGGAGATATGGCTTTTACCCCCTTACCTGAAAGAGAAGAATAATCTTTAAATCTTAGTGTCTTGGTGCCTTAGTGGCTGAATAGTAACGCGAACTGAAAGCTGTGGACGAGATGAATCCTGTGTGGGAAGCACAGATACTCAGCCATCTTAAATTGACTTGTAAGCGCCTTGGTTTTCTTATTAATTTTAATGTACCTCTCATCAAAAAGGGTATTAAAAGAATAATTCTCTAATCTTGGTGTCTTGGTGTCTTCGTGGCTGAATAGTAACAAACTTTTTAAAAGGCAGGGGAAAAATGGAGATTAAAACCGCGCCGATTATATTCGGAACCTCGGGATGGCGGGCGGTCATCGCCCGGGATTTCACCTTCGCCCGGGTCAAGGTCGTGACCCAGGCCATCGCGGACTACCTGAAAAGCTCGGGACTCTCCCGGGGCGAGGTCCTGGTCGGCTACGACACCCGCTTCCTCGGGGAACGATTCGCCCGGGCCGCCGCGGAAGTCCTGGCCGGAAACCGGATCAGAAGTGTCCTTTCCCAACGGGATGTTCCCACCCCCGTCATCGCCTTTGCCATTTTGAACCGCCAAGCCAGCGGCGGGATAAATATCACCGCGAGCCACAACCCCCCGGAATACAGCGGGCTTAAGTATTCCCCGGACTGGGGCGGGCCGGCGGAACCCCGGGTCACCGGCGAGATCGAAAAGCGGGCCAACCAGCTTGCCCGCCGGGGACATTTCCGGGAAATGGATTTTGATACCGCCCGGAAAAAAGGCCTGATTAAGGAAGCTG
>JAPLJL010000072.1 GCA_026388615.1 Pseudomonadota bacterium
GGAAGAGGTGATCGACGAGGTAAAACGCTCCGGTCTTCGGGGACGGGGAGGCGGCGGTTTCCCGGCCTGGCAGAAATGGGAGTCCTGCCGGAAAACACATGGCGATATCAAATACGTGATCTGCAACGCCGATGAGGGCGACCCCGGCGCCTACATGGACCGCTCCCTCCTGGAAGGGAACCCGCACAGCGTGCTGGAAGGCATGCTCATCGGGGCCTACGCCATCGGGGTCAGCGAAGGATACATTTATGTCCGCCGCGAATACCCCCTGGCGATCCAGCACGTGGAGACGGCCATCGCCCAGGCCCGGAAGCTGGGCCTGCTCGGCCGGAATATCCTGGGCACCGGTTTTTCCTTTGACCTCAAGATCGCGATCGGCGGCGGGGCTTTTGTCTGCGGGGAATCCACCGCGCTGATGTCCTCGATCGAAGGCAAGCGGGGTGAACCCCGGGCCAAGTACATCCACACAGTGGAAAAAGGCCTCTGGAACCGCCCAAGCAACCTGAACAATGTGGAAACCTGGGCAAACGTTCCCCTCGTTATTAATAAAGGCGCGAAGTGGTATTCCCGGATCGGGACGGAAGGAAGCAAAGGAACCAAGATCTTTTCCTTGGTCGGCAAGATCAATAACACCGGACTGGTCGAGGTCCCGATGGGTATCACCCTGCGCGAAATTATTTTTGATATCGGCGGGGGAATCCCGGACGGGAAAAAATTCAAGGCGGTCCAGACCGGTGGGCCTTCCGGGGGCTGTCTGCCGGAGTCGCTGTTGAAACTGCCCGTGGACTTCGACCGGCTGACCGAAGTTGGATCGATGATGGGCTCAGGCGGAATGATCGTGATGGACGAAACCACCTGCATGGTGGATGTGGCCAGGTATTTCCTGAACTTTCTCCAGGATGAATCCTGCGGGATGTGCTTTCCCTGCCGGGAGGGCCTGGACCAGTTACTGACGATCGTTACCGCCATTACCGAAGGAAAGGGCAAACCGGAAGATCTCAAGCTCCTGGAGGAAATCGGGGAAATGATGCGGGATGCCTCGCTTTGCGCCCTGGGCCGGACCGCCCCCAACCCGCTTCTTTCCACCCTGCGTTATTTCCGGAGCGAATATGAGGCCCATATCCTGAAGAAAAAGTGCCCGGCCGGGGTCTGTAAGGCCCTGATCCGTTACGAGATCCGGAAAGCCAAGTGCACCGGCTGCGGAGCCTGTGCCAAACTCTGTCCGGAAAAGGCGATCTCCGGGAAGAAAGACCAGCCGCATGAGATCGATCCCGCCAAGTGCATCAAGTGCGGAATCTGCAAGGACA
The DNA here is from genome assembly GCA_026388615.1 of Pseudomonadota bacterium. Classification (GTDB taxonomy): domain Bacteria; phylum Desulfobacterota; class JAPLJL01; order JAPLJL01; family JAPLJL01; genus JAPLJL01. Next base: position 1,308 of record JAPLJL010000072.1, read on the forward strand.
CCTGCAAGTACGGGGCCATCCAGGTTATTTAAGGGGAGGATATAGATGCTGAACATCACCATTAACGGAGCGGAAGTAAAAGCCCAGGAGGGGGCGACCATATTGGAGGTGGCCCGGGATTACGGGTTCTACATCCCGACCCTCTGCTATCTGGACGGGCACGATTCTTACGGGGCCTGTCGGCTATGTATCGTGGAAATCGGGGAGGGCAGCCGGAGGAGAGTAGTGACTTCCTGCAACTACCCGGTGGAGGAAGGCCTTTCGGTCCACACCGACACCAAGAAAATCATCAGCCACCGCAAGCTTCTGATCGAGTTGATCGTCTCCCGCGCCCCCAACTCAAAAACCCTGCAGGATCTGGCTTCATATTATGGGGTGGAGAAGATCCGATTCAAGAACAAGAATGATGACTGCATTCTCTGCGGGAAGTGCGTCCGGATGTGCAACGAGCAGATGCAATCCGGGGCGATTGGTTTCGTCGGCCGGGGCAAGAACCTGAAGGTTTCCACCCCCTTCGCCAAGGCCAACGAGGTCTGCCGCAACTGCGGGGCGTGCATGTATATCTGCCCGATGGTGGAGGTGCAATGCCGGGGGCCGAAAACCACCGGCGATCTCTGCAACGGCTGTCTGCGGGTAACCCCAACCTGCGTGGACGTGTATGACCGGCAGATGTGTTACGTCGAGGATTGCGGGACCTGTGTCCGGCCGGGTTCCAAGCCGACAGGTGGAAAATCCCAAAAGAAAAAAAAGTCCTGAACATATAAATGAATTTCATCGGTCTTATTAAAAAAAGTTTTTTTAAAGAGGAGGAATAACATGGCTTTGGCAAAAATCAATGCGACAGCGGCAACCCTGACCAAGAACCGCACTGAAGACATCACCTGCTTGAGCGGGATGTGCGCCACCTGCGTGGATGGCTGTCTCGGCATGTGCGAAATCGGCAAATCGGCGATCCGGGGGGCGGAGGTGATCTATCCCCAGCCGTTCGGAATCATCACTGCTGCTTCCCAGAAGGATTACCCGATCGACCTTTCCCACTTCAATATCATGGGGACGGCGGTGGGGGCGGTCGGGATCGAGGCGAACAGCGATATCGCGATCTTTCCCAAGGTCAGTATCGAGTCGCAGGTGGGAAAGGATAAGGGCATCAAGACCCGGCTTCCGATCGTGATCCCGGGGTTGGGTTCCACCAACATCGCCAAGATCAACTGGCCGGGGCTGGCGGTAGGGGCGGCGATCTCGGGCGTGCCCCTGACCATCGGAGAAAATGTCTGCGGGATGGATGTGTCCTCCAAGATCGTCAAGGGCCGGGTGGACAATTCCCCCGAGCTTGAGGGCCGCGTGAAGCTTTACCAGAAATGGCAGCGGGACGGTTACGGCGAAATCATTGTGCAATCCAATGTGGAAGACACCAATCTCGGGGTTCTGGAATATGCCCTGACCAAGCTGGGAGTCCGGACTGTTGAGCTCAAGTGGGGGCAGGGAGCCAAGGACATCGGCGGCGA
>JAPLJL010000230.1 GCA_026388615.1 Pseudomonadota bacterium
TCCTGAAGTTTGCCCGCCGAATCCCCCGGCTGGGAATTCAAAACAGCTGGGAAGTATCCGGGATTCCTCTTCTGCTCCTGGCCCTGGTCCTGGTCACCCTTCTCTCCCTCCCCGCCCAAAACTGGGTCTCACGAAGCTGGGAACGGGAGGCGGACCGCTATGCCCTGGAACTGACCCGGGACCCGGATGCTTTTATCTCCTCCGAGAGACGCCTGGCCCTGAAAAACCTTTCGGATCCCACCCCCACCCCAGTGATCGTTAACATTTTTTATACCCATCCCCCGGTGATGGAAAGGATCAGGATGGCACAGGAGTGGGAAAAAATAGGGGCCGAGGGTTCTAGGGTCCAAGGGTCCAAGGGTCCCAGGGTTCTAGGAGTAGTGGCAGGCTTTTAGATTAGATCCCGAGGCGTTGTAGCCGAGGGAAGCCTGCGTCGTAGTTGCCCAATTTATTGGGCTGAATTCAAAACCCGCCGATTAATCGGCATACTACAAAGAATGAATAATATGAAAATTCTTTTCTATGGCCTTTGGCTCACGATTTTTATTGCTCTTGGTTGTTCCAACAATTCGGGGTTGCCGGCGCAAAAGACCAGGGCCGAAGCGATTCCTGCCGGCGCGGTGAAGCAGACCCCGGCCGACGACCTCTTCCCTCCGCACCTCCAGTCCGGCGAATGGGAAGACCCGATTCCCCTGCCCGGGCCTTTCAACACCGCCGGCGCGGAGGATTCACCTTTTATCACCCCCGACGGGAATCGCTTTTTCTTCTTTTTTACGCCTGACCTGAACATTCCCGCCAATGAACAGCTTTTCGACGGGGCCACCGGCATCTGGTGGTCGCAAAAAGCAGCCGGGCAATGGACGGAGCCGGAAAGAATCATCCTGAACGATGAGGTTTCCCTGGACGGGTGCGAGTTTGTCCTGGGTGACGATATGTGGTTCTGTTCCGCCCGGGCAGGAAATTACCTCGAAATTGATTACTACTTGGCCGCTTATAAAAACAACAAATGGACCGATTGGGAAAACGCTGGCCCTCGATTAAATTCCCAGGAATTCGGCATTGGGGAACTGCATATCAGTTCTGACGGAAATACCATGTATTTCGGCTCTAATCGGCCGGGCGGGCTGGGGGGAATGGACCTTTGGAAATCAGTAAAGACCGATGGGGAATGGGGAAACCCGGTTAATCTAGGGTCGCCGGTAAATAGCGCTGCCGATGAGTACATGCCGTTTTTATCCTCAGATGGCAATGAGCTCTGGTTTAACCGGCCCAGCGTGAGTTATTCGGGACCGGCGATCCTGCGAAGCAAAATATTAAATAACGGTGAATGGGGGAATCCGGAGGAGATTATTTCAGAATTTGCCGGCGAGCCGACTCTGGACGACCAGGGAAACATATATTTTATCCACCATTATTTCGACTCTAATGGGAAAATGATCGAGGCGGATATATATTTCGCCAGAAAAAAATAGATGATAGTTTTGTTTCATTTTAAAATTATAGTGGCTAGATTTGGTCGGGAAAAATAACCGAGCCAGATCGTCCACTGTAATAAAATGTAGTTGCCCGATTCATCGGGCAGAATTGAAAACCGCCGATAAATCGGCAAACTACAATAAATATAAATAAAATCAATAAGGAAATTACATACGATAAACCATAAGGAGGTGTTGATATGGAATTAATAACCGTCAAGGTGGACAAGCCGGAAGATTTGAATGTCATCATCGGCCAGTCCCACTTCATCAAAACCGTCGAGGACATTTACGAGGTTCTGATCAGCGCGATGCCGGGAATCAAGTTCGGGATCGCCTTCTGCGAATCTTCCGGCAAATGCCTGGTCCGGGCCGAGGGGAATGACGAAGGATTAAAGAAACTCGCTGCGGACAACGCCCTGAAAATCGGGGCCGGCCACAGCTTTATCGTTATCCTCAAGGACGCCTTCCCCATCAATGTCCTCAAGGCGGTTCAGCAGGTCCCGGAAATCTGCACCATTTTCTGCGCCACCGCCAATCCGGTAGAACTCGTAATTGCCGAAACCCCGCAGGGCCGGGGCATCCTGGGCGTAATCGACGGGGAAAAACCCAGAGGGATCGAAGGTCCCGAGGAAATCTCCTGGCGGAAGGATTTTCTGAGGAAGATTGGGTACAAACGTTAGCAAATGTCTAATTTCTAATGACGAATTTCTAATCAATGCTTTGGCAAAATGTCTAATGTCTAATTGACCTAATGCCAAATCAATATCCAAATCCTAATGTGCATTTTAATTTTTTGGATATTCTTTATTCGGTTATTAGTCATTGGGGTTTGATTAGATATTAGTAATTAGTAATTGGTCATTGATTATTGTTTGGTAATTGGAACTTGGTAATTGGAGCTTGATTAAGAATGGATTGGATTAAATTTTTAGGCACGGCCGGGGCCCGCTTCGTTGTTTCCAAGCAGCTCCGTTCTTCCGGGGGCATCTGGATGTCCCTGGCCGGAAAGGAAATCCTGGTTGATCCCGGCCCCGGAACCCTGGTCCACTGCCTGAAAAGCCGTCCCAAGCTTAACCCTGGAAAGCTGGATGCCATTATCCTGACCCACAAGCACCTCGATCATACCGGGGACGTGAACGTGATGATCGAGGCTATGACCGAGGGGCGTCTGCAGAAGCGCGGAGTGCTCTTCGCCCCCGCCGACGCTTTCGAGAATGACCCGGTCGTGTTGAGCTACCTGAAGGACTACCCGGAAAAAATCGAGATCCTGAAGGAAAAAAGCGAATACCAGCTTGGCGACTTGAAGATTACTGCCCCAGTCAAGCACATCCACCACGGGGTGGAGTGCTACGGGTTGAATTTCGAGGGCGGCCGGAAAAGCGTTTCGATTATCGCCGACACCCGCTATTTCGAGGGGATCGAAAGCTTCTATCCGGGTGAAATCCTGATTCTTTACGTGGTTCTCCTCCAGCCCTTCCCCGACCGGGTGATCGATCACCTGAATCTCGGCGACGCGGAAAGGATCATCGAGGCCAACCGCCCGGGTCTTACCCTCCTCACCCACTTCGGACTGACCATGCTCCGCTCCAAACCCTGGAAACTCGCGGAAGCATTAAGCAAGAAGCTCAAGGTCAAGGTTCAAGCGGCGCGGGACGGGATGGAAATCAAACTGGAGTAGGCAGTAAGCAGTAGGCGGTAGGCAGTAAGCAGTAAGCAGCAAAGATTCAGATTTCTGCTTAATAAATCAATAAAATCAGAATATTATTTGGAATTCCCCCGATTTGGTGGACACTTGAATTAGGGT
>JAPLJL010000380.1 GCA_026388615.1 Pseudomonadota bacterium
CCCATTGCTTGGCGATCTCGTCGCGGGAGAGCCTCAGGATGGGCAGGTAAGCTCCATAAGCGCAGATCCCGATCACTTTAACCTCCTTTATCTTGGCGCCGTCATTCCCGCGAAATTTATCCTCAAGTGACTGAATCGGGAAGCGGGAATCCAATTTCAAAGACAGGATTCTTCCGGTCCGATTTTCCGGCTCGGCCGGGAAGACTTAAGCTTTCTTGGCCGCCGGAGCCGGAGCCGCCGCCGGCGCCGGAGCGGGAGCGGACCTTTCCTTCTTTTTCTTTTTGTCCTTGGGGGCCGCGGCGAGGGTCAGCTCGCGCAGTTTGCGCTGGGACCGCTTGAGTTTTTTCCGCAGGGCCCGCAGGTCGGCGGGATCAGGTTTCTTTTCTTTTTCCTGGTCGAGCTTCTGCAGACGGCCCTTCATCTTCACGATGCGGCTCTTTTGTTCCTCGGGGGTCCGGGCTTTCTTTACCTTTACCTTTTCCTTTGTCGTGGTCATGCCTCTCTCTCCTTTGTTTACGCCATTCGGCTAACCGTTGGCCGATCTCTTTTTCCTCCCCTGAATCCGCGGGCTGGTAATAATACCCGCGCCCGCGCAGTTTCTCGGGGAGATACTCATGGGGCACAAAGTGCCCGGAGTAATTATGAGGATAATCGTAATTTTTTCCATAGCCAAGCTCCTTCATCAGGCGGGTGGGGGCGTTCCGCAGCTCGAGGGGGACCGGGAGGGAACCCTCTTTCTCCACGTCGGCCCGGGCTTTCAGGTAAGCCTGGTAGGACGCGTTGCTCTTGGGGGCGGAGGCCAGGTAGCTGACCGCCTGGGCGAGGGGAATCCAGCCCTCGGGCAGCCCGACGAAGTCAAAAGCCTGCATCGCCGCCAGCGCCAGCGGCAGGGCCCGGGGGTCGGCGTTGCCCACGTCCTCGGAAGCGAAAATCACCAGGCGCCGGGCGATAAAGAGGGGCTCTTCCCCGCCGGCGAGCATCCGGGCCAGGTAATACACCGCGGCGTCGGGATCACTGCCCCGGAGGCTCTTGATGAAAGCCGAGATCAGGTTGTAGTGCTCCTCCCGGTCCTTATCGTAAAGCGGGAGCTTGTGGCCGATGACCTCCTGGACCAGGGCCGGGTCAATGGCTTTTTCGTTTCCCGGTCCGGGGGCAGCGGCCGAGGCGGAAACCTCCAGGATGTTCAGGGCCCGCCGGGCATCCCCTTCAGCCAATTCGGCCATGAGCTTCCGGGCGGCGGGGTCCACCCGGAGGTTCATTTCCCCCAGGCCCCGCTCCCGGTCCCCCTGCGCCCGTTCCAGGAGCTTTTCGATCTCGGAGGCGTTCAGGGGTTTTAAAACCAGGACCCGCGCCCGGGACAGGAGCGGGGAAATCAGTTCGAAGGAGGGATTCTCGGTGGTCGCGCCCAGAAGAATGATGGTCCCTTTTTCGATGTGGGGGAGAAAGGCGTCCTGCTGGGCCCGGTTGAAGCGGTGGATCTCGTCCACGAACAGGATGGTCCGCTTCCCGGAGCAGGTTAATTGCTGCCGGGCTTCCTCCACGACCTCCCGGATTTCCTTCACTCCCGAGAGGACCGCGGAAAAATAGACAAAATGATACCGGCCCGCTCGGGCCAGCAGGCCGGCCAGGGTGGTTTTACCGCTTCCCGGGGGGCCCCAGAGGATCAGGGAGGGAATCTCGCCGGCGCCCATGACCTTCGCGAGGAAACGCCCCGG
>JAPLJL010000218.1 GCA_026388615.1 Pseudomonadota bacterium
AGGGAGGGGAGAATGAATATGAATCGTCCTAAAGTATTCATTTTACTGATCGGAAACGAGCTGACCCGCGGGAGCGTGGCCGATATCAACGGCTCCCTGGCCGCCCGGGAGCTCCGGCGGATCGGGTTCCAGGTTGCCGGCTTCGAGATTGTCGGGGACGACGACCAGGCCATCGAGCGGGCCCTCCGGGCCAGCGGGGAAAGGGCCGAGGTCGTGATCGTCGGCGGGGGCCTGGGGCCCACGGACGACGACCGGACCCGCGGGGCGGCGGCCCGGTACTTCGGTCGGGATCTGGTCTTCAACTCGGAGGCCTGGGAAAATATCGAGGCCTGGTTCCAGAACCTGAAACGGAAATCCGTCCCCGACGACCGCCGCCAGGCCGAGTTCCCGGCCGGCGCGGAGATGATCCCCAACCGCCACGGAACCGCCCCGGGATTTTTCTTCCGGCAATCCCAGACCCGATATTACTTTCTCCAGGGCGTCCCCCGGGAGTTCTCAGCCTTCCTGCAGGAGGAGATCATCCCCCGCCTCCGGAAGGAATTTTCCCTTCCTTCTCCCCAAATCTTCCGGACGCTCAAGGTCTTCGGCATTGGCGAGGGCCGGGTGGGGGCCATTATTTTCGGGCTGGCCCGGGCCTTCCCACAAGTAACGGTGGGAACCCGGTTCTATTTCCCGGAAATCTGGATCGACCTGGAATCCGAGGACGGGGAGGCCCTGGAAACGGTGGTTTCCCGGGCGCGCTCGGAATTCTCGAGCCACCTTTTCGGGGAAAACGAGGAAACCCTGGAATCCATCGTCGGGATGCTCCTGGCCGAAAAAGGGTGGAAGCTGGCCCTGGCGGAATCCTGCACCGGCGGGCTGGTCGCCCACCGGATCACCGAGGTTCCCGGCAGTTCCAGCTATTTCGAGCGCGGGGTTGTGACTTACTCGAACCCTTCCAAGACCGAGCTCCTGGGGGTTGCCCCCGACCTCCTGGAAAAATTCGGCGCGGTCAGCGCGGAGGTCGCCGGGGCGATGGCGGAAGGGGTGAAAAAGAACAGCAAGGTCGAGATCGGGCTTTCCACTACCGGCATCGCCGGCCCCACCGGGGGCAGCCCGGAAAAGCCGGTGGGCCTGGTTTACTTCGGCCTGGCCGCCCCGGAAGGGGTCTTCACCCGGAAGGAGCTTCTCTTCGGAGGGCGGGACCGGATCAAAATCTTCGCCTCCGCCGTGGCCCTGGACTGGCTCCGGCGCTATTTGCAAGGGGAAAAAATATAGGGTCCTAGGGGTCCAGGGTTCTAGGGTCCGAGTGATTAAAAAAAAGAAAACAAAAAGATGTTAATAATTCATAATTATTTCTCTGATATTTCTTTTGAACCCTTGGACCCTAGAACCCTCGAACCCTATTGATTTGAATGATCGATAGCCACTTCCATCTCGATGAATCGATGGTTTCGTTGCCCGCGCTCCTCTCGAGCATGGACGCGGCCGGGGTCGAGCGGGTGGCTCTCATTCCCCGGCTTTGCCCCCCGCTTTCGCTTTCCTTCCACTTCGCCCAGCTGACCGGGGTTTTCCAGCGGCTGATTCACCGCGAAGGCGGACTCGTCCAGCGTGGCGCCGTCGCCTTCTACAAAAGCATGGTCAAAGGCGACGGGACCGTGGTCCTGGGCGGCAAGCGTTACCAAGTCATCCCCCAGCCGCCCAATGATGAAGTAAGAAAAGCAGTTTCGCTCCATCCGGACCGCTTTTACGGCCGGACCTTCGTCAACCCGGCCGGGCCGGAGAATCCCGTTTCCGAAATCGAAAAAAGTTTAAAAATCCCGGGGATGATCGGCGTCAAGGCCCATCCCTGCTGGCACAATTACCCGGTGGCGAAACTCACTGACGCGGCGGCGCTGGCTTCGGAAAAAGGCCTGCATTTCCTCATTCACTTGGGCGCGGGGTAGAACGGGGATTTCAAATTACTGCCGGAACGCTTTCCGAAATTGAAGATAATCTTCGCCCACGCGGGAATCCCGTATGCCGCGTCCGTCTGCGCCTATGCCCGGGAGAAAAAGAACGTCTATATCGACCTTTCCGCCACGGATTACGTTGACCGGAAGACCGCCGCGCTGGCCGTCCGGAAGGCCGGGGCCGGGAAGTGCCTGTTCGGGACCGACGGGCCGTATTTTCACATGGCGGGCGGCCGCTTCGATTACGGGCCTTCAGTGAAGATCATCCGCGGTCTCGGTCTTTCGCAGGAGGACCTGGAGCGGGTGGAAAAGAAAATATTTCTGGAAATAATTGGGAAGTAACCAGAAAAGGTAGCCGCAGCCTTTAGGCTGCGCCACCAGGGGGAATTATAAATTCAAATCCTCCATCCTGATTCCGGCTCCGGACCGCAGGCTCTTTCTTGACTGCTCCACTCTGGCCAGAAACCTGGGGTCATTCTCCAGGAGATAATCAAACCAGTCTTCTTCGTCTTCAAAACCGATTAAAACCCCGGCGGGTTTCCCATGACGGGTGATGATAATCTCGCCCTTCTCGGCCAACCTTAAATATCTGGAGAGATCGTCTTTAACTTCCGACAAAGCCACCTTCTTCATGTTTTTTCTCATCATCAAACATAAACGATAAAAAAGTAGAGCATTACCAGAACAATTAGATAGCAGAAACCCCCACCAAAAAGCTTCACAAACTGAATATCTCTTTGGTGCTGGTATTCCTTTAATATATCGTCGTTTTTTAAGGCCCGATTGTAGAATATCGGGATTCCTTTCCCCAAGAATTTACATTTAAACTGTCGATAATTAAATACAGTTTTTCTTTGCTCTTCCTCGGTGTATTTTGAAATGAGATAATCATAAACATCAAATTCCTCAAAACCCGTAATTTTTATTTTCAAGAGTAAACCCTTCTGGAAAAGATATCCTGCTACTAATGCATGGGAAAAACTAACAACAAATATTTTTAAATATTGTAAGAATCCCGGATTAACATGCTCCAACCTGATCAAGTTATATGAGGGATAAACCGGGAAAATAATAGCTAGAAAATAAATTAGAATTTTCTCACGTCTTGTTAATTCCCACATATGATTCCATTTCGCCAGTCTTCCCCCGGCTTGTCAAGAAAAGTTTCCCCAGCGGAAATGATTCTGGTAATCTAAGGCGCGGGCACAAAAAATAGTTTCGGGTTTCGAGTCTCGAGTGACCTGTACCCGGGAATATGGACACATCGAAAACCAAAGGTAAGCTAATGGGAGGAGGTGTG
>JAPLJL010000075.1 GCA_026388615.1 Pseudomonadota bacterium
AACCGTAACGGCTGATCTCCAGGGAGCGGATTCCCTTCTGCAGAGCTTCCTTGAAATTACGCCCGATGGCCATGGCCTCTCCCACGGATTTCATGGCGGTGTTGAGGACGGGATCGGCCTGGGGAAATTTCTCGAAGGTGAAACGGGCGATTTTAAAGACACAGTAATCCACCGTGGGTTCAAAAAAGGCCTTGGTGGTGCCGGTGACGTCATTCATGACCTCATCCAGGGTCAGGCCGACGGCCAGCTTGGTGGCGACCCGGGCGATCGGGAAGCCCGTGGCCTTGGAAGCCAGGGCCGAGCTGCGGGAGAGCCGTGGATTGACCTCGATAATGACAATGTCGCCGTTTTCGGGGTTGCCGGCGAATTGGATGTTGGCTCCCCCTCCGGTGATCCCGATCTTGCGGATGATCCGCTTGGAATGATTGACATATTCCATGTATTCCTTGGTGGTGAGCGTCTGGGAAGGAGCCACGACCGTGGAATCACCGGTGTGCACCCCCATCGGGTCCACGTTTTCCATCGAGGTGATCATGATGACATTGTCCGCCGAATCCCGGAGGACCTCGAATTCAATTTCTTTCCAGCCCAGGACCGACTGCTCGACCAGGACCTGGTGTATCGGGCTGATATTGATGCCCTTAGTCAGGGCGGGCTCAAGTTCCTGGGCGTTATACACGATCGAGCCGCCCCAGCCCCCCAAGGTGAAGGCCGGGCGGATGATGGTCGGGAGACCGACCTCCTGGGCGATTTTGATTCCCTCTTCCAGGGTATGGGCGATTCCGCTCTTGGGCACCTTCAGCCCGATCTCCTGCATGGCGTTGCGGAAAAGCTCGCGGTCTTCGGCCCGGCTGATCGCTTCGGCGCTGGCCCCCAGCACTTCCACTTTATAACGGTCGTAAACTCCCTCGCGGGCCAGGAAAACCGCGGTGTTCAGGCCGGTCTGCCCGCCCAGGGTGGGCAAAATAGCGTCCGGCCGCTCCCGGGCGATGATTTTTTCCACCATCTCGGGGGTGATGGGTTCAATATAGGTGCGATCGGCCATTCGCGGGTCGGTCATGATGGTGGCCGGGTTCGAGTTAATCAGGACGACTTCATAGCCTTCCTCCCGCAAAGCCTTGCAGGCCTGGGAACCGGAGTAATCAAACTCACAGGCCTGGCCGATGATGATCGGTCCGGAACCGATGATCAGGATTTTTTTAATGTCGGTGCGTTTCGGCATACTAAAGCGCTCAGCTTCCTAACATTTGGATAAATTTTTCCAGGCAGGGGTGAGGACGATAGTCTTCATCCCGGGTGGGGAAAAATTGGATGGAGAGAGCCGGCTGATCGGTGAACGCGATCCCTTCGATGGTTTTATCGTTCAGGTGGGTGTGAGTCACGGCCATGGTTCGGGGCAGGGACTGGGCGTCGACGCAGAAGCTGTGATGCTGGGAGGTGATCAACGATTGTTTATTTCCGATTTCCACCACGGGGTAATTAACCCCCCGATGCCCGAGTTTCATCCGGAAGGTGCGGGCGCCTCCCGCCAGGGCCAGGAGTTGGTGGCCGAGGCCGATTCCGAGAAGAGGTTTTTTCCCCAGAAGGGAACGGATGGTTTTCACCGCATCGGGAAGCTTCTCGGGATCGCCCGGGCCTCCGGAGAGGAGGATGCCGGAGGGATTCTTTTCGAGGATCTTTTCCGGGCTGGAACCGGGAGGATAGCATAGCCAGGAGGCGCCCAGATCCCGCAGCTGACCCAGTAGGGATTTCTGGATTCCGAAATCGATAATAGCGATTTTATGCCGGCCGGAGGTTTTTTCTTCCTGGATTTCCCGGGCCCCGGTTTCCGCCGTCAGGTTCTGGCTGTAGGGGGAGGCGGACTGGGCCAGCTCCTTTTTCAGTTTTTCCGGATCGGAGCCATCGGTGGCCACAATCCCGGTCATTTCCCCGTGCTCGCGCAGATGAATGGTCAGAGCCCGGGTATCCACATCTTTGATGCAGACGACCCGGTTTTTTTCCAGGAATTGCTCGAAACTGGCTTGGGCCCGAAAATTACTGTAGATCGGGGAAAGATCCCGGACGATCAGGGCGCGGGGCCAGACCCGGGGGGATTCGGGATCTTCATCGTTAACGCCGTAATTTCCAATCAGGGGATAAGTAAAGATCAGAATCTGGCCGGCGTAAACCGGGTTGGTCAGAGTTTCCTGAAAGCCGACTACCCCCGTATAAAAAACAACCTCCCCAAAAGCCTTGCCGGGGAGGTTATGGCTAACCCCTTCAAACACAGTTCCATCTTTAAGAATGATCCAGGATTTCATCTTCTATTTTTAGCGGAAGTTTATAACACAACCGAAGAAAGAAAGGAAGAGTTAAATTATAAAAATAAAATGTTGATTCCGGTCAGGCCGAAATACACCCCGAACCCGAGCAGGGCCAGGGCGCAACCGACCAGGATTCCCCGGTAAATCTGGTCGCTGATCAATTTGCGCCCGAAGGTAACCAGGGCCGAAATCAGGCTATACCAGGAAAGATCGGAAAGGAGGTGCCCGGAGAAAAAGGTCAGGATTCCCAGGTTTCCGTAGGCGCGGGAAAGGGACAAGAAGTTAAGCCCGATCGTGGCCCACCAGATGATCCAGAAAGGATTGGAGATGGAGATCAGGATCCCGGCCGGGACCGGGTGAAGGGAAGAGACCGGAGCATCGGTTTTAACATTGAGGCTGGCGGTTCGGGCTTCCCGGATCATTCCGATCCCCATGAATACAAGCACGACCGCTCCGGCCAGGGCGATAATTCCATTAAAAAGTTCGTGGCTCAGGAATTTGGCGAAACCCAGAACCAGAAGGATCAGGAGCAGACCTTCCAGGATTCCATGCCCCAGGACGAGGAGGGGACCGGCCCAGAAGCCGCGTTTGGAACTGGAAGTGATGGCGTAAACCAAGACCGGCCCGGGGACCATGGCTCCGGAAAATCCGATCAGGAAGGCGCTGAAAAAAATCCCGGGAAGGGTCATAGATTAATTCTAATTCCTGAATTTGAACTTGCAATTCCCCGTGGACTTGCCACGGGGTCACCTTATTTCCCTCATTCCGCATTTGATGCGGAATCCAGTTGTTTTCTTTTTCTGGATTCCCGCTGGAGTTTATCCCGCGCTCTGATGCGGGACGGGAATGACAAATAAAAATGAATCGGGAATGACCTTCTCTGTCATCCCCGTGCAAACGGGGATCCAGGATTACGGAGAATTTTTACGTATACGCCATTGCCGACTGCGATTAGAAATTGACTCCGCATCCGATTTTGTCGGATACTATGAATGCTGATCATGATTTCATTCCGAAAATTATCGGTTCTATTTCCAATTTTTTTCATTGCCGGTTCGCTTTTCGCGCTCGAACCGGGAAAGAAAATCCCGGAATTTTCCCTCCGGGATTGCAATGGGAACCTGCATTATTCGGCGGATCTATGCGGGGCGAAGGCGATGGAAACTAAGGTTTTGATCGTGGATTTTTTCTCCACCAGTTGCGTTCCCTGCAAGAAAGCGTTGCCGGTATTGGTGAAGATTTACGAGAAATACAAGGACAAGGGGCTGAAGGTTGTTCTCGTCAGTTACCAAGAGAGGGAAAAAACCCTCCGGGAGTTCGCGGAGAAGAACGGGGTCAAGTTCCCGGTCCTGATGGATAAATACGGCGAAGCCGCCCAGGCCTTCGGGGTCTTCGGCCTGCCGCGCACCTTTATCGTGGGGGCGGACTGCACCCTGAAAAAGCAGATTATCGGCGAGCGGAAGGATTTGGAAATTATTTTAGAAAATGAGATAAAATTAAAATTAGATGCGGACAAGATATTTCATTGACCCGGAAACAGGTTTTCCCCATATATTCCGGCATAATGTGTCTGAATCCGAAGTGGAAGAGGTCTTGTCTTCGCCGGGAGAGGACCGGCCCGGCCGGGAGGGATCCCGGATTGCCTTGGGACAGACAAATGAGGGAAAATATCTAAGGGTGATTTTCGTGCCGGATCAAGAAGCAAGGGAAGTTTTTGTAGTCACCGCCTATGAATTGAAGGGGAAGCCGTTGCTGGCTTTCCGGAGAAGAAGGAGGAGGAAAAGATGAAGCCGAATAAATTCCCGCCCGGTTGGAATATTGAAAAGGTACGCAGGATTATCGCCCTTTACGAGCGGCAGCCGGAGGAGGAAGCGGTGGCCGAGGATGAAGCCGCCTATGAAAAACCGGGGCAGAGCATGATTGAGGTCCCGTCCGAATTGATTCCTGAAATCCGGAACCTGATTGCCCAGGCACAATCGGAGAAGCGGCCGAAAAAGCGGAGCGCCCGACTGTAAATTCCGCAGAAAAAGCTAAAGAAACGTCATTGCGAGGAACGAAGTGACGAAGCAATCCAAGTTTATTTATAAAATAACTATACCAATATTTTTTATCTTTATCGCGGTTTTATTGTATTTGCCCGCCTTCGCCCAGGAGCGGGAAGGCGATATCGCGGTGATGGAGATGGTTTTTTCCGGGCAGGGGTTGATCAAGACCCAGGTTGATTCGCTTTCCGACCTGATCCGGGCCAAGGCGGTTGAACTCACCAAGTACCGGGTAATGACCAAGGAGAACAACCT
>JAPLJL010000324.1 GCA_026388615.1 Pseudomonadota bacterium
CACGATCCAGATACCTGCGGAAGCCGGTCGAGAGCGACCTCTCGGAGAAGATGGTCTTTGTCGGCGGGCCCCGGCAGGTGGGGAAAACCACCTTCGCCCTGGGCTTTCTCGGCCGGTCCGCCGGGGACCACCCGGCCTACCTGAACTGGGATAACCCCGCCCAGCGCGCGGAGATCATGAAGGGAAAGTTACCTCCCGGGGAATCCCTCGTCGTCTTTGACGAAATTCATAAATTTACCCGCTGGCGCAACCTGGTCAAAGGGCTTTACGACACCCACAAGGCCAAGGTTTCATTCCTGGTCACCGGATCGGCCCGCCTGGATTACTACCGGAAGGGGGGCGACTCGCTCCAGGGACGGTATCATTTTTACCGGCTGCATCCCTTTTCCCTGCGGGAGATGAGCTCCACCCCCGACCCTTACGATCTTTCCGCGCTGCTCCGGTTAGGCGGGTTTCCCGAACCGCTGTTTAAAGGGGACGAGACCTTCCGGCGCCGCTGGCAGCGCGAGCGCCTGCAGAGGGTTATTTATGAGGACATCCGCGATCTCGAGCACGTCAAGGAGATCAGCCTGATCGAGCTTTTGGTGGAAGAGCTTCCTCACCGGGTCGGTTCTCCCCTGTCGATCAAGGCGCTCAGCGAGGACTTGCAGGTCGCCCACGAAACCGTGGAAAGGTGGCTCGGCGTTCTGGAGAGGATGTATGTGTGCTTCCGGATTTCCCCTTATGGTCACCGGCGGATCCGGGCGGTGAAAAAGGAGCAGAAGCTCTATTTCTGGGACTGGTCGCAATGCTTGGAAGAGGGCGCGCGTTTTGAAAACCTGGTGGCCTGCCAGCTGTTGAAATACTGCCACTTGGTTGAAGATACCGAGGGGTACAAGATGGAATTGCGTTTCTTGAGAGACACTGACAAGCGCGAAGTGGATTTCGTCGTTTTGAAGGATAGCCGGCCGCTTTTCGCGGTCGAGTGCAAGACCGGAGAGAAGAGCGTCAGCCCGGCGGCCCGCTATTTCCGCGCGCGCGCGCCCCTGGAAAACTTTTTCCAGGTGCATCTGGGTAAGCAGGATTACGGGAATGAAAAGACAGATGTACGGGTCTTGCCGTTTACCCGCTTCTGTGAGATTTTAAAATTGCCTTAATATTTGGGCTGAAAAAATAGCAGGGAAATTGGATGCCTTCATCACCCGAAACCGTTCTCAAAACCACCAACCTGGTTAAAACCTTCGGGAACCGTCAGGCGTTGACGGGACTCGATCTGGAAATCAAAGCCGGGGAGAACTTCGGCTTGATCGGTCCCAACGGGTCGGGCAAGACCACGCTGATGCGGCTCCTGGTCGGGATCATGAGGCCGACCTCCGGCTCGGTGGAGGTTCTGGGCCGGAAGCCCCCCCATCAGGAGATCAAGCGCTCCGTCGGTTACATGACCCAGGGGGAGGCCATTTACCCTGATCTTTCCGTGGAGGAGAATGTCGCGTTCTTCGCCAGTCTTTACGGCCTGCCCCGGGAAAAATCCGCCCGGCGGATCCGGGAGCTTCTCGACCTGGTGGAGCTGACCGCGCGGAAGAA
>JAPLJL010000272.1 GCA_026388615.1 Pseudomonadota bacterium
TCGATCATCCGGGTCCTGCGGATCAACCCTAAATATTTTCAACTGCGTCTGTTCAACGCTTCCGCTTCCCCCGACAAGAAATCCCTGAGCGCCCGGGAATACTCCGAGCGCAACCACCTGACCGCGGCCATCAACGCCAGCATGTACCAGGAGGATTTCCTGAGGAGTGTCTCATTGATGAAAACCCAGGGCCACGTCAACAATTCTTATTTTTCCAAGGATAAAACCATCCTGGTTTTTGACCCGGAAACGGACGCGCTGCCCCCGGTAAAACTGCTCGACCTGGATTGCGATGATTTCTCCTTCTGGCGAAACCAGTACCGGACCCTGGTGCAGAGCATCCGGATGATTTCCTGCACGGGCGCAAACGTCTGGTACCAAAGCCCCCAAAAATGGAGTACCGCCGCGGTCGGGATCGATAAACATGGGAAGGTATTATTCCTTCACGTCCGGTCCCCCTACAGCACCCACGACCTGGTTGAAATCGTGCTCGGCCTCCCGCTGGAAATTGACCGGATGATGTATACCGAGGGCGGCCCCGAGGCCCAGCTCTACGTCCAGGCTAAAAATAAGGTTTATGAATTCCTGGGCAGCTATGAAACCAGTTTGGGAAATTTTGAGAATCCTTCGAAGGGCTGGCCCATCCCCAACGTGATCGGGGTAGTCCGTAAATCCGGGAACAAACCTTAATTCCCATTGATTAAACCTCTCTTCTTAATTCTCCTGGCAGCCGCAGGGTTAACCGGCACGTCCCCGGCCCCACCCTCCGATCCTCTTATTATCCCGGCTGCTTCTCCTTCCCCCGTCACCATGTCCGCGGGGATCAAGCTTACCTGGCTCGGCACCGCCGGGTTCCTGATCGAATGGGGCGGCGCCCGTTTTGCCGTCGATCCGTACCTCTCGAGGCCTCCGGAAGCCCGGCCGGTCATAAACATCAGCATTGATGACCTGCTCCCGCTCGACGCTCTCCTGATCACGCACGGCCATTTCGATCATGCCGAGGATGTGGAAAAGATCGCCCGGGCCGCGGCCTGCCCGGTCTACGCCCCGAAACCGGTGATCAGGAGACTGGAAAAAAGCGGGTATCCCCCGGAGCTGCTCCACCCCAACGAAACCACGCCCGGGTTCCAGATCGGAGAGGTTTCGGTCTGAGTCATCCGTTCCCGGCATATTCGGTTCAACCCGGCCCTGGTCGCCACGATCGCCGGGAGGGTAATCAGATCCTTCCGGACGCTGGAGGTCCTCCGGCTCGGCCTCGATTACCCGCTGGGTTCGGATTCTGATTTTCTGGCGAGTTCCGGCGGGGTTTCGGTCTACCTGAGCGGGAGCGCCGGTTTCCGGGAGGAAACCCTGCGGGGCCTTCACGCCGATGTCGCCCTGCTCCCCTACGCCGGGCGCTCCGACATGCTCCCGGTTTTCGGCTTGGCCCTGAAGATGCTCGAGCCGACGGTGCTGGTCCCGCAGCATTTCGACGAGTTCTATCCCGGTTTCGCCCCCTTGGGAGACCTGGAGACGCTCCGGGAATTCCTGGCCCGGGAATATCCGCAGATTAAGATGGTTATTCCCCCGCCGGGAGTCCCGTTCACGATCCAAACAAATCAGTAGAATATCTTACCTCCCCCTCGAGGGGGGGAAGGTTCATCCTGAAGGGAATGGTTGGGGGTGCAGTTAACAGCTTGGATTAGGATTGGTGATTAAGAACAACTGAATTCCGGGTCCCCTCGACCTTGCTCGGGACAAGCAAACCCGGAATGACGAAAATACAAATTTTATTTGCGGCCGGGCGCGGGTTTCTGACGGCGGCGGTAGTATTCGGTTACCTGAAAGACCGCCCGGGCGGCGCGCTCGGGGGAGGAAAAGACCGGGATTTTCGCGTCGATCAGCTGCTTCCTGACCTCGCCGATCATCTCCCAGCGCCACTCCTTCATCTGCCCGGAAGTAACCTCCCCGGTCGCCATCACCGCGACCACCGGTTTCCGGCTCTCTTCCCGGAAACGGACCACGCCGGTCACCTGTTCCCCGGCCCAGATTTTCCACATCTCGCCGGGGATGGGATCGTCTTCGGTCAGATTGAAAGCAAACACATCGAATTCGCTGCTCTCATTCATCATCGTGAAAAGCTGTTCCGGGAAAACCGGGGAATCCTGGAGGATGGAAACGTCGACCGGGTTTTTCAGCCAGTCCCAGACCCCGGAAGCCACTTCCTTCAACCTGGTCCTCATCACCGGGGGCAGGTCGGGAAGGACAAAACCGTTTTTCTCCCAGAGATCCGCCGAGAGGGCGCTTTTCCCGCCCCCGCCTCCGACGATCGCCGTCCGCCTTCCCGTAAATTCGGGCAGGAAACTGAAGGCGAGAACCTGGTCGACCAGTTCGCCCAGGTTGCTGACTTCGGAAATACCGCCCTGCCGGAACACCGCCCGCCAGATCTCCTCGTGCCCGGCCAGGGAAGCCGTGTGGGAAAGGACCGACCGGCTCCCGGCTTCTCCCTTCCCTCCCTTGAGGACCACTACCGGCTTCATCCGCGCGGCCCGGGCCAGGGCCGAGGCCAGCCGCCGTCCATCCCTGGCCCCCTCGAGATACGCCGCGATCACCCGGGTCTCCGGGTCGGCGGCAAAATGCTCCAGCAGTTCCGACTCGTCGATGTCGGCGCCGTTCCCGTAGCTGACCACCTGGCTGAAGCGCAGGCCCCGGAGGGCGCCGTAGTGAACGAAATCGGTGGAAGCGCCCCCGCTCTGGAAGAGGCCGCCCACCCAGCCGGGCTCGGGAGGGAACCAGTACCCGTAGGTAAGGCCCACCCGGGGATTGTAAAGCCCCATGCAGTTCGGCCCGAGAAACCGGATCCCGAGCTTCTTCGCCTTTTCGGTGATTTTCCGCTCGAGTTCGGCCCCTTCGCTCCGCCCGGTTTCCGACATCCGGGCGGTGAAGAAATGAATGATTTTCACCCCTTTTTTCGCGCATTCATCCAGGAGCGGCAAAACCTTGTCCGCCGCAACGCTCGAAACCAGGTAATCCACCGGCCCCGGAATGCTCGCCAGGCTCGGATAGGTTTTTTTCCCAAGAATTTCGTCCACGTTGGGATTGACCAGGTAAAGCTCACCCCGGAAATCCTCCACCAGGTGGACGGCATAGGCGTACCCCCCGGAAAGGGGATTGCCCGACGCCCCCACCAGGGCTACGGAGCAGGGATGGAAAAGCTCACGCAGGGTCATCTAAATTTACGATTGTAGATTGACGATTGTAGATTGAAATAATTTGCAAACATCCAACCAAAAATTCTTAAATATTTTTATCATCATTCTGATACACACGTGTCCAAAGTAGAAATTGATACTCGATGAGTAAAACTTTAAGAGACTCGTTTTGAGATCGCCACGCCCTGCGGGCTCGCGATGACAGAATTGTTGTCATTGCGAGAAGCGCAAGCGACGAAGCAATCCCGGTTTGGTTGGTTATGGCTAATTTGGATAGCTATGATTCTGATAATTTTCTTTGTTTTCATTCGTCAATCGTCATTCGTCAATCGAAAATATTCTTTGCCCTATGCGCTATGCCCTATGCCCTTTGCGATCAGTTGATCAGTATTCTCGCATCCACGACTTGGTAACCTTTCCCTTCGCCCTGAACGATCACCGGGTTCAAATCCAGTTCCGCGATCCGGGGATGGTCTTCAATCAGAGCCGAGATCCGGCACAATAAATTTTCCACGGAACTTATATCAGAGGGTGGCGACCCCCGCCATCCCTTGAGCAGCTCAAAGGCCTTGACCGATCGGATAATCTCCTGGGAATCAATGTCCGTGAGCGGGTGCAGGCGGAAAGCCACATCCTTGAACAACTCGGCGTATATTCCCCCCAGGCCGAACATGAGGAGCGGACCGAAGGAAGGATCCTGGGTTACCCCGATGATCACCTCGACACCCTGGGGAACCATCTTCTGCACGATTACCCCCTGCATCTCCGCCACTTTTCCCAGCCGGGTAAGGTTCTCTCTCAATTCCAGAAAAGCCTGTTCGACTTCGCCCTCTGATTTGAGATTCACCTTTACCCCCCCCACCTCGGTTTTGTGCGTAATCGTCCGGGAAAGGAGCTTGATCGCCACCGGGAAGCCGATTTCCCGGGCCGCGAGGGCGGCCTGGCCCACGGTCACCGCGAGGCGGGTGGGAGCCGTCCGGATCCCGTAATGCTCAAAAAGCTCCAGGGTCGCGGAAGCCTCCAGCCAAACCGGCTTGCCCGGGGCGGAAGGCGGGGCTTTCTGAATAATCTCCTCCGCTTTTTCCTTATTGATATCGTCGAACCTGGGAATTATTCCTTTTGGTTTTTTCACCCATTCCCCGTATTCGCAGGCCTTGGCCAGCACCGTGGCCGTGGCCTCCGGAAAGGTGAAGCTCGGGATATAGCCTTCTTCCCGGCTTCCCAGCTCCCAGGAAACTCCCCGGGCCCCCATGAAGGATGCCACCACCGTCTTGCCCTGACGCCGGAAAGCGGGGGCCATTTCCCGGATGGCCTGGGCCACTTCTTCCGGATGGGTCACGATCGGGGGGATGAAAATCACGATCACGATGTCGATGTAATCTTCTTCCAGGAAGGTCTGCAGAACCTGGCGATATTCATCCGGGCCGGCCCCCGCGGTCATGTCCACCGGGTTGGTGATGGCCGCCCCGTTGGGCAGGATTTTCTTGAATTGAGCGACGGTCTTCTCGGAAAGGAGGGGCAGCTCGAGCCCCCGCGCGGAGCAGGCGTCCGCGGTCATGATCCCCGGACCGCCGCCGTTGGTCAGCACCGCCACCCTTCTCCCCCTGGGGATGGGCTGGTGGGAAAGCAGGTTGGCCACGTCAAACAATTCCTCCAGGGTATCGACCCGGATCATCCCGGCCTGGCGGAAAAGGGCCTCGGAGGCCACCTCGGCGCTGGCCAGGGCTCCGGTGTGCGAAGCCGCCGCCCTCTTCCCCGCGGCGGTCCTTCCGCTTTTAACCGCCACGATCGGCTTGACCGCGGCCACCCGGCGGGCGACGCGGCCGAACTCCCGGGGATTCCCGAAGGACTCGAGGTAAAGCAGGATGATTTTGGTGGCCGGGTCATCCTCCCAGTACTGGATCAGATCATTGTTGGAAACATCGGCCCGGTTCCCGATGCTGATAAAACTGGAAAGGCCCAAGTTCAGCGACTTGGCGTATTCAAGAATGGCGATGCCCAAAGCCCCGCTCTGGCTGCACATGGCGATGTTGCCCGCCGGCGGGAAAACCGGGGCGAAGGTCCCGTTCAGGTTCACCTTCGGATCGGTATTGATCACCCCCATGCAGTTGGGACCGACCAGGCGCATCCCGTAGCGGCGGGCGACCTCGACGATCAGTTTCTGTTTCTCCGCTCCCCCCTCCCCGCTCTCCCCGAACCCGGCCGAGATCACCACTATCCCCCGCACCCCCTTCCGCCCGCACTGTTCCACCATGGACTGCACCAGGTCGGCGGGAACCACGACCAGGGCCAGATCAACCTCGCCCGGAACCTCGAGGATGGAAGGATAGGCTTTCACCGAGGCCACCACCGGGGCATTGGGATTGACCGGATAAACCGGTCCGGGAAACCCCTGGAGGAGGAGGTTATGAAAAAGCTGATTGCCGATCGTTCCCGGCCGGCGGGA
>JAPLJL010000446.1 GCA_026388615.1 Pseudomonadota bacterium
AAAGAAAAAGTTGGATCAGGATAAAGCCGATTATCTGGCCCGGGTTAACCTGAACGAGGCGGAAACCCAGAAGGCCCAGCTCAAGGCTGAAATCGGCCAAAGGCAGAATCGGCTCCTGGAGATGGGCGGGGTGGCCATGGATCCGCTGGAAATGAAAAGAGAAATCAAGCGCCTGGAGTCCCAACTGGGGACGGCCGGTCCGGAAGACGGCGTCGAACAGGTCGTGGACCTGGGGGGCTTTTCCGAGGACCCGGAAGCAATTCCGGATCCGGGTGAAGAAAGCCAACCGGGCGGGACCGGGCCCTGGGAGAGAATCCGGGTGATTTTGAATGTCAGCGATGAAAACGATCTCCGGAAAAAGGTGGTGGAGAGTTCCAGCCAGGCCCTGGGGACGGTCACGCAGGGGCGGTATCAAATGGCCCTGGATCCCCGCTCCGAATATGGTTTTAAAATTATCCCGGCGTCCGGCCAAC
Organism: Pseudomonadota bacterium; assembly: GCA_026388615.1. Classification (GTDB taxonomy): domain Bacteria; phylum Desulfobacterota; class JAPLJL01; order JAPLJL01; family JAPLJL01; genus JAPLJL01. The sequence goes on from JAPLJL010000446.1 coordinate 474, forward strand.
CGCCGGCCCGGGGGTTGAGTTCGTCCACCCGGGAAGCGGCGGCGGCCTCCTGGCAGCTGACCGTCTGGAAAGCGTTCTGCTCACGTTTTCCCCTGCCCATTATCCTGGACGATCCTTTCCGCAATTTTGACCCGGCCCGCCTGGCTTTCTGGGCGCAAAATCTGAAGAAGATTTCCACCCGGGCGCAAATTATCCATTTCACTTTCAATCCCGCCCTGGCCAAGATCGCCGACCAGACGGTGCAGTTGGGGAAGTAATGGGACGGGTTTCCCGCACAGAGCTTGGCCGGCAGGGGGAGAGCGCCGCCGAGCGGTTCCTCCTCCGCCGTCGCTACCGGGTTTTGGAACGGAATTTTGCCTGCCGGTGGGGGGAGCTGGACCTGGTCTGCCTGGACGGGAAAACCCTGGTTTTCGTGGAGGTGCGGTCCGCGGGGGAGACCGGCCTGGATCGGCCGGAGGAAAGTGTGACAGAAAAGAAGCAGAGGCAGATCATCAAGGCGGCCAAATTCTTTATCCAGGCCCGGAGAATAAACGAGATGAACATGCGCTTTGACGTCCTGGGGGTCAGCTTCCGTCCCGGCGGAGAGACGGAATTCGCGCTTTATCAAAACGCCTTTGAGCTTCCCCCGGGATAGCCGGGGATAAATCCCGATCAAACCGAAAAGTCCGATGACCCAAACTCAGCTCAGTAAAAACAGCATCTCGAATATCAAGATTGCCCGGGTTTCGATCCTTTCCAATACCCTCCTGACCATCGGGAAACTGGTTTGCGGCATCTGGATGTCCTCGACCGCGGTGATCAGTGAGGGTGTCCATTCCGGGATTGACCTGATCGCCGCTGGGATCGCCTTTCTTTCCGTGCGGCAGAGCGGTCTGCCGGCCGACCGGGAACACCCCTTCGGACACGGACGTTACGAAAATATCAGCGGTTTCGTGGAAGGGGTGCTGATTTTCACCGCCGCCCTCCTGATTATTATCCAGGCGGTGGAGAAAATCCTGGACCCGTCGGAGGTCCGGGAACTGAACGTCGGGATGGTGATCATGGGAATATCGGCGGCGGTCAACATCCTGATCAGCAGTCTTCTGTTCCGGGTCTCGCGGAAAACGGAGTCGATCGCCATCGAGGCGGATGCCGAGCACCTCCGCACCGATGTCATCACCTCCCTGGGAGTGCTGGGAGGACTCCTGGTGATCAAATTGACCGGATGGCACATTCTCGATCCCCTGATCGCCCTGGGGGTAGCCGGGCTGATCATCTCCGTAGCGGTTCGGATTACCCGAAAATCCTTCGAGGGCCTGGTCGACACCAAGATCGCGGCCGAGGAGGAACGCCGGATCATCAGGGCGGTCGAGGAAAAAAGCGGGCAGATGGTCTGGCTGCATGAGATCCGGACCCGGAAAGCCGGAGTGGATCGTTTCGTGGACCTGGTCATCTATGGCTGCCACAACCTGGATATCGAAAAAGTACATGAGATCTGCGACACGATCGAGGAGAAGATCAAGCAGGAGATCAGCAACGCCAACATCCTGATCCACGTCGAGCCCTGCCCGGACCAGAAATGCAGTCATGTGCTGAGCGAATGCCGGATGCCCCCGGGAACTGGAACCCGGGCCCCGGGCGGTTGATGGGCCGCCGGGCTTTCCCCCTTGACAAGAAAATTATTTCGAGTAAATCTAGAAAAGATGTTTTCCAAAAGTGAAATATCAGCTTCGGGTGGGAGGCACAGCATGGTTTGGTGCTGGCGAAACTGGAACCGTTTTTCCGGAGCCGCCGGTGTGTTTCTTGATGATTAGGAAGTAACTGAAATACAAACTTGGCCGTTTTAAGGCCATGGGCTCCGGAAAGGGCTCATGGCCTTTTGTTTTTCCATAAAAAGATTCAGGGGTGGGAAAAATGAACGCAGTCGATATAAATGGAAAAGGCTTTCCGCAGATTCAGATTCTGCCTCCGATCGAAAAAGAGATCCTGGCCGACCGGGATACCCCGGTTTCGGTTTTCGAAAAGATTAATCAGGGGGATTACGGTTTCCTCCTGGAGAGTGTCGAGGGGGGAGAACGCTGGGGGAGGTACAGCTTTCTCGGGTTCGACCCCTTCCTGGTTTTCCGCCTGCAGGACGGCCGGATCACCATCACGTCTCCCGGTTCCGCCCCGGGGCAACCGGGGATGCTGGGCGGACCGTGGACGGGCCCGGTGGGAAAAGGAAACCCCCTCTTTTCCCTGCGGGAGCTTTTCCGGTCGTGCAATTTTTCTCCCGCCCCCGCCCCGGCCCTGCCGCGTTTCTTCGGGGGTGGGGTGGGGTATTTTTCCTATGATCTGGTGCGCTACCTGGAAAAGCTTCCCGAACTCCGCGCGGTCCCGAAGGAAAATCTGAATTTTCCGGACGCGGTTCTGATCTTCACCGAATCCCTGGTGGTTTTCGATAATGTCCGGAAGACGCTCAGGGTGATGGTTACCCCTTTATCCCGGAGTGGGGAGGGCGGAAGCGCCTCCCGGCGGATGGCCTCGGCCCGGATCGAGGAAATCCTGGACCTGATTCGCAGCCGGGCGCCGGTCCGGAAACCGGGGAATCCGGAAGGCGGGGCCGATACCCAGCGGGGAATCGGTGAGCGGGCCCTGATCGAGGAGTTTCCCGGGCCGGATTTCCAGGCCGCGGTCCGGGAGGCCAAGGACCTGATTGCCGCCGGCGAAATCATCCAGGTAGTGCTCTCGCGGCGCTGGAGGAAGACCTACCGCCAGGATCCTTTCGATATTTATCGGGCCCTCCGGTTCTTGAATCCCTCGCCCTACATGTTCTATCTCCGGCTGGGGTCCGAAACCCTGGTGGGGGCTTCCCCGGAAGCCCTGGTCCGGGTGGAAGACGGCGAGGTCTTTACCCGGCCGATCGCGGGAACCCGCCCGCGCGGGCAGGACCCGGCCGGGGACGAAGCCCTGGGACGGGAATTGTTGAACGATGAGAAGGAGCGCGCCGAGCATGTCATGCTGGTGGACCTGGGTCGGAACGATGTCGGGCGGGTCGCCGAGATCGGCACGGTTCGGACCAACCAGTTCATGGAGATCGAGAAATATTCCCACGTGATGCACCTGGTCTCGGAGGTGCAGGGGAAACTGCGCGCCGGCCAGGATGCCTTTGACGTGCTCTCGGCGGTTTTCCCGGCCGGGACCGTTTCCGGGGCCCCGAAAATCCGGGCGATGGAGATAATCGAAGAGCTGGAAAAGGACCGGAGAGGCCCCTACGCCGGTTCGGTCGGCTATATCGGCTATTCCGGGAACATGGATATGTGCATCACCATCCGCAGCATATTTATCAAGGACGGCCAAGCGGTCTTCCAGAGCGGGGCCGGGATTGTCGCCGATTCAGATCCAGCCCGGGAAACCCGGGAAACCGAGGAAAAGGCGGAAGCGATGTTCCGGGCCCTGGAACTGGCCGGCGGGGGGATGGGATGAAGAAATGCGGATTGCGGATTGACGATTGCGGAATGAAAACCGAAGAAAACAAATAAAGAATAAGGAAATTTAATGATTTTACTGATCGATAACTACGACTCTTTTACTTTCAATCTCTACCAGTACCTGGCCGAACTCGGGCAAGGGATGTCCCCTCGCCCGGAGGAGGTCAGGGTGGTCCGGAACGACCGGATCACGGTCGGGGAAGTGATCGGCCTCGCCCCGGATTACCTGGTGATTTCCCCCGGCCCGGGGCGTCCGGAAAAGGCGGGAATTATTGTTGCCCTCATCCGGGAGTCGGCCGGGCGGTTTCCCATCCTGGGGGTATGCCTCGGACACCAGGCGATC
>JAPLJL010000142.1 GCA_026388615.1 Pseudomonadota bacterium
AGGAGAGAGAAAAGAATGAAATATAAAGGGATTGAGATCAAAGATGTTTATCGCGGGATTGCCCGGGATTCGACCGAACTGATCGGAAACACACCCCTCGTCCGTCTGAACCGGGTTACCGAGGGAGTAGGGGCGGAAGTAGTAGCCAAGCTGGAATCCTTTAATCCCCTGGGGAGCATCAAGGACCGGATCGGGGTGGCGATGATCCTGGACGCCGAGGAAAAGGGGTTGATCGGGCGGGATACTGTGATCATCGAGTCCACCAGCGGCAATACCGGGGTCGGATTGGCTTTTGTCTGCGCCGCCCGGGGCTACCGCCTGGTCCTGACCATGCCCGAGACAATGAGCATGGAACGGAGGAAACTCCTTAAGATCCTGGGGGCGGAGATAGTCCTGACCCCCGGGATGGAAGGGATGACGGGGGCGGTGAAAAAGGCCGGGGAATTGAAAAAAGAGACTCCGAACTCATTTGTGCCGATGCAATTTGAAAACCCGGCCAATCCTGAAATTCACCGTCTCACCACGGCCGAGGAAATCTGGAGGGATACGGAGGGACGGGTGGAGATAGTGGTGGCCGGCGTGGGGACCGGGGGGACGATCACCGGCATCGCGGAGGCGCTCAAGGCCAAGAAACCGTCCTTGCGCGCGGTAGCGGTGGAGCCGGAGTCATCACCGGTGCTTTCCGGCGGAAAACCGGGACCCCATCGGATCCAGGGGATCGGGGCCGGATTTGTTCCCGGGGTCTACCGCGCCGACTTAATTGACGAGATTGTCAAGGTAAAAAACGAGGACGCGGAGGACCTGGCGCGGAGGCTCGCCCGCGAGGAGGGGATCCTGGCGGGAATATCGTCCGGGGCCGCCGTCTGGGCGGCGCTGGCGGTGGGACGGAGGCCGGAAAACCGGGGAAAATTGATCGTGGTGATCCTGCCCGATACCGGTGAACGTTATCTCTCGACCGCCCTTTTCGGGGTGGTCGGCTGAAGAAAGGTCGGAACATGTTAGCCCGAATACGAGAGGATATCCGAGCTGCCAAAGCCAAGGACCCGGCCGCCCGGGGCTGGCTGGAGATCGTGATCTGCTATCCCGGCCTCCAGGCGATCTGGGTCTACCGGGTCGCCCACTGGCTCTGGGAAATTAATTTCCGATTCTGTGCCAGGGTGCTCAGCCAACTGGGCCGGTTCCTGACCGGAGTGGAGATTCATCCCGCGGCCCGGATTGGGCATCGGCTTTTTATCGATCACGGGATGGGGGTCGTGATCGGGGAAACCGCCGAAATCGGGAAGGATTGCCTGATTTTCAAGGGGGTGGTCCTGGGCGGGGTCAGCACCGAAAAGAAAAAGCGTCATCCCACTTTGGGCAACCGGGTGGTGGTGGGCACCAATGCCTGCATCCTGGGCCCCATCGAGATCGGCGATGATGTCATGATCGGGTCCGGCTCGGTAGTAATCCGTCCGGTGCCTTCCGGATGCACGGTGGTGGGGGTTCCCGGACGGGTGGTAAACAAGCAGGAAAAACAGCGGATTGCTGCGGAACTGAACCACGGAAGCCTGCCGGACCCGGTGGCGGACGCCCTCCGGGCGGTTATGGACGATCAGAGAAAACTGGATGAACGCCTCCGGAAACTTGAGGGCAAGGATGGTTCCTGCGCCCATGACCGAACGCCATAACCAAAGACCAAGCACCAATAACCAAATGGCAAAAAATATCCCAATTCCGAGGTGAAAACCAGCCTCCCCAAAAATACTGATTTCGAAAATTTTCCGAAAACCAATCGTTCGGATATACTGAAGAAACGGAATTTCCCGTAGAGGTTTAAGCTGACCGCGGGTTGAGGAATTTTGATTAATGGGGACTGAAAACTGCCGGGAATATTTTTCGCGGAACCAGGGGCTCTTCCGGCCCGAAGAGCAGGAAAGGATCCGGAAAGCCACGGTTCTGATCATCGGTCTGGGAGGG
>JAPLJL010000188.1 GCA_026388615.1 Pseudomonadota bacterium
TCGCCGATATCCTGAAAGAGGAAGGCTATCAGGTCGAAAGCGCCGCCGACGGGGATGAAGCCATGGAGATCCTGGAGCGTCACCCGGCCGATATCCTGATCACCGATCTGGAGATGCCCCGGGTCCGCGGGATCGAACTTCTCAAGCGAACCCGGAGCCTGCCCTCCCCCCCGATCACCATCCTGATGACCGGTTTCGGAACCGTGGAAACCGCGATTGAGGCCATGAAGCTCGGGGCCTACGACTATATCCTGAAGCCTTTCAAACTCGAGGAATTCATCGAACTGGTCAAGAAGGCTTCCAATAAATTCCGGTTTGAGCGGGAGAACGTTCAGCTCAAGGAACTCCTCTCCCTTTACCGGATCAGCGAAGCGATGATCTCCACCCTGGATCTGAAACAGCTCCTGGCCCTGATCGTCGAGATCGTGCTTTCCGAACTCAAGGCCGACCGGGTGGCGGTCTATTTCACCAACGATCGCGGTTTGCTTGATCTCCTGATGGAAAAAAGCAAGGCGCGCGAAGATCAGGTCCAGGAACCGCTGCCCATCGATTTCGACCGGTTGGAATCCAACCTGGAGAACCGGGAAATGTTCATTGCCGCCGGATTTAAGCTTTCGGAGGTCCTGCTCCCTCCCGCCCCGGACAAAAGCCCATCGTTCGTTGCCCATCCCCAGACCATTTATTCGATCGTGGCCACGCCCCTGCGCCTGCAGAAGGAACTCCGTGGCTTTATCATCGCGGTTTCATATGACCCCCGCCAGATTTTCACCGATGGACACGGCAAAGCCATGGTCATCTTTTCCAGCCGGGCGGTCATGGCCCTGGAAAACGCCCGTCTTTATGACGAACTGGCCCAAACCCTGACCCAGACTATCGAGGGGCTGGTGGCGGCCCTGGAAGCCAAGGATAATTACACCCGGGGGCATTCCGAGCGGGTCGCTTTTTACGCCCGGAAAATCGCCGTAGCGATGGACCTGGATCCGTTGCAGGTCAACAATATTACTCATGCAGCCCGGCTTCACGATATCGGCAAGATCGGGATCCGGCTGGAAACCCTGAACAAGCCGGGCAAGCTCACCAAGGAAGAACAGAAAATGTTCCAATATCATACCCAGCTGAGCCGGAAAATCCTGGAGCCGATTAAAATCATGCGGGATGTCATCCCGATCATCTATCACCACCATGAGCATTTCGACGGCAAGGGCTACCCGGAAGGGAAAAAGGGAAAAGACATCCCCCTGGGAGCCCGGATCCTGGCGGTGGCGGACAGCTATGAGGTCATGACCTCCGACCGCCCCTACCGCAAGGCCCGCAGCCAGAGACAGGCCATTCAGGAACTCAAGCGCTGCTTGGGGACCCAGTTCGATCCCCAGGTGGTGGAAATTTTTCTCAAAGTGCTGGAGGCGGATAAAACCTCTCCCGCCCCTCAATCCTAATTTCCTAATAACGAATTTTTTATTATCGGATTACGTAGATCGGTTGCGCCCTGGCCGGATTAGCCCGGCACGGGCAGGCAGCTCGTTTCGTCTATCGGCTGGGTCTTTCGGCTTTTAGCCGCAACCGTAAAACACAAACATGACGATCACCGCCCGTGGCGGGCTTCCGCCAGAGGCGGAAGCCGCTCTACCACAACCGATTGACTAAACCCGGTTATGAAGAAGGGTAGTTAGTCTTGGGATTTCATCCGCAGGCGGAAAAGCCCGAGGCAGACCCCGATCGTTCCGAGGATAAACCCGATCCAGATCAGGGGCAAACCAGGATCCTTCTTGGCCATCAGGTTAACCAGCGAAACCGGTTCATAGCCGGCGAACTCGACCGCGGCCGGAAGGGTGTTGCCGGGCACCGGTCCGGGATGTTTGAGAAATACCCAGCTCTTCCCGACTTCTTTCTGATCCCGATAGGCCACGAGGTAAACGGCCGGGTTTCTCGGTTCCATCGAGGCGGAAATGTATTCCCCGGTTTCGAGATCGAACCGGAAATCGGCCAGGTATTTTTGCAGCTCCAGGTCCAGGTCGGTTCCCGGAATCTTCCGTTTCTGGCCAAAAAGTAGTTCCAACGCGACCGGTTTCTGACCGGGGGGGATGATCCTGACTGTCGCCTTCCGGATCCGGGTGGGAAACTCCCGATAACTCACCAGGTAAACCCGGTGGCCCTGATACGTCAGAGGATGATTAACCCTGATGGCGGCGTTTTCGATCCGGGCCGAGCCTCGCCAGAGCGAAACCTCGCAGACAAAATCCGAAACCTGGGTTTCCATCCGGTCGTAATAATCAATCCGGAAATTATTCAGTTTCAAGCTCAGAGACGAATCCAGGATTTGCTTGATCTCGCCTTCCTGGATATTGATTTCCTCGCTCCGGCTGAAAACCACCCCCAGCATGGCCCCCAGGAGAATACAAATCATGCTGATATGGGTCAGCACTGGCCCGGACCGGATCAACCGGAGCCTTCCGCTCAGGATTTTCCATTTTTTAAAGAAATTCGGCAGCTGAGTAACCAAACAACTGAACAGATTAATAAACAGAAGAAAGAGCAGGAGAATAAATACCGGGGAATGATAAACATCGGCCAGGCCGAATTTTAAGATCCAGGAGCCGAGGCGTTCCCCGTATTCGGAAATATATTCCATCGGCTCCCTTCCCTGAGGGATAAAAGTGCCGAGGATGGAAACCAGGGAGATGGCGATAAAAAGAAATATGGCCAGGCGGACCGAGGTCAGCCGGCCTTTCAGATCAAATTTGGGTTTTTCCCTGTTTCCCATGGATTTTCTTTTTTTAGGCTCTTAGGCTTATTAACTTTTAGGCTTTTAGCCCCGTGCTCCCTGCTCCCTGCTTTTTAAATGATCCCCGGGATTTCATCCCTGAGCAGCTGGACCCGGACCAGGTCCCCTTTTTCGATTCTTTCCCGGCCTTCAGAAAAAATTAATATTCCATCCGCCTTAACCATCGAGCTTAAGATTCCTGATCCCTGCGGCCCGGTCGTTTCCCCCCACCATTCCCCCTGCTTGCGATAAAGCCGGCAGCGCAGGAAATGGGTCTGCCGGGAGGATTTTTCGAGAACCTCGCCCGCCCGGGCCTGGATTTCCGAGCGAAATATATTCCGACGCCCGATCATTTGGCGGATCAGGGGGCGGATGAATTCCTCGAAGCAGATCATGGAGGAAACCGGGTTACCGGGAAGCCCGAAAACCGGTTTCCGGCCGATTCTCCCGAATACCAGGGGTTGGCCGGGACGGGTTTTAAGTCTCTGAAAAAGGATTTTTATCTTCAATTCCCGATAGACATCTTTGACGAAATCATACTCACCCACCGAAACCCCGGCGGAGGTGAGAATGATATCCGCTTTCAGACCCCGGGAAAGCTTGTCCCGGATTTCCTTCCGGTTATCCCGGGCGATTCCCAGATCCAGGGGAATCCCCCCGGCCTCGATTACCTGGGCGGCCAGGGCATATGAATTCGAGGAGATGATCCGGTCTTTCCGAACGGTTTTTCCGACCCGGGAAATTTCATCCCCCGTGGCCAGGATCGAAACCCGGGGTTTTTGATAAACCGGAACCAACGAGTTGTTCATCGCCGCCAGGATTCCGATCTCAGCCGGCCGGATTTCCGTCCCGGCCTTTAAAACCACGCTTCCCGCCCGGACATCCTCGCCGGCCCGGCGCAGATCGGTGCCGATTTTAACGGGGCTAAAGACCTGGATCAGGCCCCGGTTGATTTCCCGGGTAATTTCCACCCGGACCACCGCGTCCGCTCCGGCCGGGATCGGGGCCCCGGTCATGATCCGAACGGTTTCCCCGGCCCGGATCTTTCCTTTCCATTGTTTTCCCGCGGGCAGATCCCCGATTACTTTCAGGTCGACGGGATTTTTATCTCCGGCTTCTTGGACATCCCGGGCCCGGACGGCAAAGCCGTCCATCGCGGAATTGTTCCAGGGCGGAAGGTTTCGACCGGCAACAAGATCAGCGGCCAGAACGCGCCCGAGGCTTTCGGCCAGGTTCAGGTTTTCAATTCCGAGCGGACACGCTTTTCCCAGAATTATCTCCCGGGCCTCTTCAAAACCGATCGGCTTTTGATTTGATTTCATTTTCCAGCTTTCAGCTGTCAGCTTTCAGCATTTTTGCGCTTTGCGCCCTGCCCTATGCTCCTTGCCAGTCAGGTGGCCGGCTGATAATATATCGCACCGATGGGATTGCTTCAATTTGTTTTAATTTCTTATTTTTCCGTTTGCGGGTTCGCTTATTCCGAACTCCCGCAAATCGAACCCCAGACCCCACTGGTTATCACCACTGAAGATCAGGCCCAGGTTTCCCTTTATCATTACCCGGGAAAGAACCGGCGACAACCTCCGATAATATTATTCCCGGAAATCGGCACCAACCACCGGGTTTTTGATCTTCCTTCCTCCGGTGGACTGGCCCCTTACCTGTCCCGGAAAGGGCGCGATGTCTGGGTAGCTGAATTCCGCGGTCCCGGGTCCGGGCCTCGGGATTGGAGCCTGGATGAGCTTTTGGGTTATGACCTTCCCCAGGCCCTGGCCCGGGTGGAAACGGAAACCCGGCAGAAAAAGCTTGCGCTGATCGGGTTGGGACTGAGTGGAACTCTCCTGCTTGAATATCTCTCCTCCGCATCCGATCCTGATCCCGGAATCGAAAAAATTATTCTGATAAATTCCCCCAGCTCAACCCAGGCCGCCAACCAGACGGTAAAGATCTGGGCGGGAAAAGCCCCGGGGCTCGCGGCAGGAGATAAAAGCGAGTTAATTGATCTCCAGAAAACCTGCCAGGCCCCTACCCCCTGGCCGGCCACTCCCGGCACCCTCTTCCACCTCCTGTTCTGGGGCCCGATCGCGGATGAAAAAACCGAAGCCGAGGTCTGCCAGTCGGTTTTCGAGTCAATCCCTCCAGGGCTGGCCAAACAGCTGGCCCGCTGGGTGGAGACCGGGATCTTAAGCTCCCGGGACGGTAAAAGAAATTATCTGGGTAACCTGAAGAATATCCGGACCCCGGTTCTTTTTCTTTCCGGGCAGCTCGATAATCTCGCTCCTCCCTGGGAGGCGGAATTCGCCTACCGGGCCATTTCCTCCGAGCAAAAGAAAATCCGCATTTTCGGGCGGGCCAACCGCTATAAAAAGGAATACGGCCACTTTGACCTCATCCTCGGGCCGGACGCTTTCCGCGAGATTTATCCCTATCTTTTCGACTGGTTGAAAAAGAAATAGCCCGGCTTGGCGCTTCTGAAGCTCCTTTGCGTTTAGGTGTCATTGCGAGGAGCACTTTCATTTCATTCAGAATAATCAATGCGACGAAGCAATCTCGGTTAAGAAATTGAGATTGCTCGCAATGACTCAATGAATAAGAGAGGGCTTGCCCGGGAGGCTTACCAGTTATTTTTGTTTGATTTTTCCGGCCTGAAGAACCGGCGGGGATAGGGATTAATCCCAAAACTCAAAGCCACCTCGGCCGCTTTTTTCCCTTCGACGGTATTGAGATAATTTTCCGAGGACGCCGCGGGCGCTCCCAGCAGTTCCTCCAGGACCTTGATGAAATGTTCGTTTTCCCCCGGGAGCCCCGGGCAGATCCGGATCCAGTTGGTCATTTCCCACTCCTCCCCGGGCCGGAGGACAACCTTTTTTGTCAGAAGCTGGGTAAAGAAGGTTACCCCGTCACGGCCGACATCAAAGATGACATAGCTGCCCTGGGAACGGTGATAAGCCAGCCCCAGGCGGTCAAACTCCCCGTAAAGGTACTCCCGGCCGTCCCGGTTGTTTTCATAGGACCTTTTCGTCTGGGTTTTCGCGTCCTCCAGGCTGGCCTGCGCGGCCGCGAGCCCGGCTTGGCTGAGGCCGGCGAAAATGGCCCGGGGGGAGATCTTCTGGGCCAGCGCGAGCGGGGCAATGGAATATCCGACCCGAAGCCCGGTCAGGGCGAAAGCATGGGAAAAAGTCGAAACCTGCACCAGGTTTTGGCCCTGTTCCACGTAATCAAGAAACCGGGGATAACTGCCCCTTTCTTCCTTGTCCATGAATTCGGGGTCGGAATCATCGGCTACGATCACCGCTTGGGGATAATTGGCGAAAACATGCCGGGCGAAGTCATCAAACTCGGAGCGGGTCAGAAAACTGCCGATCGGGTTATTGATCGTATTGAAATGAATCAGTCGGATGTTAGGGTTATCCGCCAGGGCCTGCTTCATCGCCGGAAGGTCCGGTTGGTGCGGGGTTTCGGTATGGGGAACTTTGATAATCTGTGCCCCCACCACCCGGGCCCGGTCGATAATTACATGATAGGTCGGCCATTCGGTCAGGAAAGCCGAACCGGGGGCAAGAAAAGTATCGCAGAGCTGGTTCAGGGATTCCCAGGAACCACAGCCCACGTTGACATGGTCAGGCCCCAATCCCGAACCGGCGCGGTTATATTTCAGGATCTTATTTTTTAAATCCTCATAAGAAAAATCCGGGTAGCGATTTATGCTGCCGGTTTCCGAAATAACTTCCCTGACCGCCTCTAGGGCCGGGGCGCACGGGCCGATAGGGTTCTCGTGGTAGCACATTCGCTGATAACCATCGGAATAAAAGGAGTCATTGGTAATCGCCCGGGCCGTGCGGGGTAAAAATAATTCCTCGCCCAAGGCCGAAGCCGCCAGGGTCCCGCCGGCAGTCAGTCCCAGCCTTTTCAGAAAGGAACGTCGGGAAAGCTCAGACCGTACCTGTCCCTCCTGACGGTGAAGCTGGTTCTGAAAATTATCCCAGTGATTATATTTTTCAACCATTGGAGAATTCAACTCATTGCTTTTTGTTTCGTGCTGCCATAAATCATATTTCCGATTGTAGGGGCGACGCATGCGTCGCCTTTATGGTCAGGATTTTCCCTGTCGAACTGCCATTTTAAAGGATTTTTAATGATATATTCTCTCACCTGGTTTAATTCATCCTCATTCCTAATGATATGTTCGTAATAATTTCTCTGCCAAATGGAAAAACCATTCCCCAGCCCAATTCCATTGGCGTATCTGGTCGTCGCAGACTTTAAAGATCCAACAATGGAACCAATCGTTCTAGGTCCAGAACCATGGGGATTGCTGTTTGAAAGATGTTTTTGCAAGGGCGACGCATGCGTCGCCCCTACTCTAATAATTTGGATAATTCCATGAACATGATTTGGCATAATAACGAATTCATCCAATTCAACATTAGGAAAATGCTTAGGGATTTCCTCCCAACAATTTTTTGCAATTTTTCCAATAGTTGTCGGTACTATTTGCTCATCGATTACTTTCCCCAAAATACATTTTTTTCTATTGGTGCACACCGTAACAAAATAAGCACCTGTTCCTGAATAATCATAACCTTTCAATCGAACTGAGCGTCGGCGTAAATCTTTTAATTTGCCAGCGCCAATCTTGATCTCCATTCAATACCCCCACCAGTAAAGCTTCGGGACCTTCTCCGCAACCGGGGAATCGGGGCCGTATTTATTCAGCACCTCGATGAAGGTATTCGCTTCCGCCTCGGTCCCGGTGGAAACCCTGATCCAGTTGGCGTAGCGCGAATGAAAAGCGTTCCCGGATTGCACCTGAATGCCGTTCTGATAGAGGTAGGCCTGAATCCGATCTCCGGGAATCCCGGCATGGGCCAGGACAAAATTGGTTTCGGAATTAAGATATTCCCACCCCCTTTCGGAAAATGCCTGGCCATAAAGAGTTTTGATCTTCTGATTCAATTCCCGGGTTTGTTTTAAATGTTCCCCTCCCTCCTTCAGGCTGGCGATGGCCGCCGCCCAGGCCAACCGGTTGTAATTGGCCCCCAGTTTCCAGTGAAACCCCATCTCCGAGAGCGAAGGGGTGCGCAGGCCTCCCATCAGGTCGGCCAGTTCCAGGGGCGCCAGGGCGTATCCCGCCCGGACCCCGGCCAGGCCGTAGGCGTGAGAAAAGGTGCGAACCACGACCAGCGGCCCCTCCCTAAGGTAATCCGACCCGGAGACGAAATCCGGATCCTGAACGTAATGGGAGTAAGCCTCGTCGATCACCACGATTGTTTCCGGGTTCTTCTGCCAGACCGAACCCAGGAAATTTTCCAGGTCGGCCTTTTTGATGATCAGCCCGGTGGGATTATTGGGGTTGCAGAGGAAAATAACCCGGGTGGCTTGATTTACCTCGGAAGCCAGCGCGTTCAGGTCCGGGCCGTGATCGTTCCGGTTCTCGATTTCCTGGATTTCGGCCCCCCGGAGGCCGGCATATTCCAAAGGAAGCTGAAAAGTCGGGACCGCGGTCAGAAAAACATCGCCGGCGTTCAGAAAACAGGAAGCGATTATATTGAAAATCTCGCTTGACCCGCAGCCGGGCACCACGTTTTCCGGCACGAGGTGATGAAACTCGGCGATGGTTTTGAGGAGATCCCCCTGCAGAAAATCCGGGTAGCGGTTCAGGCCCGTCAGGGTGGGGGGATTGGTCCGGGCCGCCTCCATCGCTTCCCGCGCCTGCGGACAGGGACCGAGCGGATTTTCGTTAAAGGCCAGGCGGATGAATTTCTCCTCTTTTTTCTCCCCTCCCCCGCAGGCGGAAAGGCCTTCCGCCAGCGCCATCCCCGCGGCCATGATCAATCCTACCCGGATCAGTTCCCGCCGGGAGCTGTCCGGCCGCCCGTTTTTTTTCGGAAACTTATTTTCTTTCGCTTTATCCATCGTCAGGAATAATCCGGAATATTCTTCAGAAACTCATGGATATTTAGCGGATTATTTTATGTTTTATTTTCCGTGAACACAACCAAATAAAAAACCCCGGGAATTTCTCCCGGGGTTTTAATTCGTTTACGAAAATATTACCGTTCAATTCCTGATGGTGTCTTCCTCATGGCCGAAGAACTCCCTCAGGGTGTCCCCTTTACCGGATTCCTTCAGCTTTTTCAGCGCCCGGGCCTCGATCTGGCGGATCCGCTCGCGGGTGATATTGAAGACCTTGCCGATTTCCTCCAGGGTATACTCGTTGTCCTCCTCGATCCCGAAGCGCATCCGCAGGATCTTCTCCTCGCGCGGGGAAAGGGTGGAAAGCGCCTCGCGGGTGCGGTCGGAAAGATTCATTTTCGCGGCCAGGTCGATCGGGGCCTCGGTGCGTTCGTCGGCCAGGACCGAGCCCAGGGTGTCTTCCTCGTCGCCGATCGGGCTTTCCAGGGAAACCGGCTCCCGGTTCAGCTTGAGGATCTCCGCCACCCGGTCATCCGGCATCTGCAGGCGATCCCCGATCTCCTTCAGGGAAGGATCGCGGCCGAGCTCGCGGGAAAGTTCCGCGGTGGCGCGGTTGAAATGCAGCAGGGTATCGCCCATGTGCACCGGGACCCGGATGGTCCGGGATTTGTCGGCGATGGCCCGGATAATGGACTGCCTGATCCACCAGGTGGCATAAGTGGAAAATTTGAATCCCCGGCGGAAATCATATTTTTCCACCGCCCGCATCAGGCCCAGGTTGCCCTCCTGGATCAGATCCAGGAAAGAAAGCCCCCGGTTCAGGTAACGCTTGGCGATGCTCACCACCAGGCGCAGGTTGCCCTGGATAAACTTATGCCGGGCCACCCGGATTTCTTCCAGAGGTTTCTCGAGAAATAAAAGTTTCTTTTTCCGGTCCCGGGGGTTTACCTTGATGTCGGCGGGGAAAATCTCGTCCGGAACCAGGCGGACCGATTGGGGGCAATCCTTCAGAACCCCGGAATACTTGATGATGAATTCCTCAATAAATTCGCCGCGGAAGGGAAGACTTTCCAGTTGGGTCTTGATCTCCTCCCGGTTCTGGATTTTCCGCTTTTCGACCCGCTTCTTGCCGATGGCGGTGTAGGAGTTCTTCTTTTTCAGTTTGATTTCAACCGCTTTGTATTCCTCCTCCAGCTTGTCGATCTGGCGCAGGATTTTGATGACTTTATTCGCCTTGTCCGTCCGGTAGGTGGGCTTTTCAATCATCGGATCGGTCGGGGTGATGCTGAAAGACATTTCCAGCTCCGCACCACCTCCCGAAATTTTCTGCAGGGTTTCGATGAAAGCGTCGGTTTTGAAGAGGAATTCGATCAGCTTGTTCCGGGCCTCCTCGATTTTCCGGCCCAGTGCCACCTCTTCCTCGCAGGAAAGAAGCTCATAATCACCCATGTCCCGGAAGTACTGCTGGGAATAGTCGATCTCGACGTCATCCTTCCGGAAGACCGGAATCGGAGCCAAATCCTCGGGAAGCTCCGGGGCTTCCTCCGGAAGCACTTCCGGTAAGACGGTCAGAACTTCCGTGCTCTCGAGTTCCAGTTCGGGGTTGGCCTGGATCTCGGCTTTCTTTTTCTGCTTTTTCTCACTTTTCATATAACCAATCCTCAAATAAGTTGTGACGCCCGAATGTGCAAATATATCCTACAGAATACCAGACATATCATCTCCATATGTCTTGGACATTGTCTCACAAAAAAAAGTTCGTTGGAAGTAGGGGAAAGACCTTATAATTCTTTTGGTTTAAGAGAGAAATCAGTTTGATATATTTTCCCTTTTTCAATCTGAATATCTTTGAATTCCTCGATAAAACCCGAGGACTTGATGCTGAGCCTATAGTTTCCCGGCTTAATTCCATTGACCAGGTAAGTCCCGTCTTCTTTTAAGGTATAGCCGATTCCGCGATCGCCGGTCCAGATGAAAATTTTCCCTCTTTTAACCGGCTTGCCCTGTTGATCCCGGACCGATCCTTTTAAAACCCCGCCGGGCTCCAGGCGGAAATTGACCTGAACCGGGCCGCCGTGCCTGATTGCCACCTTTTGATCCTCATCAATAAATCCATCCGCCTGCGCGCTTAATTTCGCTTCCCCCAGAGGCAGATTACGGAGCCGGAATTGACCGTTGCTTTCCACGGGATACCCGGTTCCGACCGCTCCTTTCCAGACAAATATTTTGGCTTTACCGAGAGGCTGTCCGCTGAGATCCTCGACCTTTCCGCTGACCTCGCCCCCCTCTTCCAGCTGGATCTGGATTTTCCTGGTAGTTCCCGGTGGGAGGGAAATCTTTTCTTTTCTCGCCGCGAATCCGGGAGCCTGGAAGGTCACGTTATAATCCCCCTGGTCCAGCCCGATCAGATAGACAATTCCGTCGTCATTGGCCTTATTCACCGTTCCTTTCTGGCCCTGCCAGAGAACCAGCTCCGAACCGGGGATGCCTTTCCCGGAAGGATCGGCGATGGTGGCTACCACTCTGGCCCTGGTCTGGGCCCCGATTTCGACCCGACCCAACAGTTTTTTGCCCGGCGCAGGCAGGGAATCCACCAGTTCCGAACGGTTTTCCTCTTCGGCCACCGTGAAGGAAGTACCGTTATCGACGGCGATGTATTCGCCCTCCCGGGGTACGTTATCCCCGATGTTCAGTCCCCGGATTCCCAGCAGGAGATGGAAAGGATCCACAAAGGTTTTTGAATGCTGGGTATCGGTGAAAACCCATCCGACCTGCGGAAGGTACACCTCGATCCAGGCATGGAACCCTCCCCCCGAGGTTTTTACCCCCCAGTAATCCTTGGAGATGCCCCAATCGTATCCGGGCGGAAGATAGCCGGAGACATAGCGGGCGGGAAAGCCGGAAGCCCGGAGCAGGGTCAGGCTTAAATTCGAAAATCCTACGCAGGAACCTTTTTTGTTTTTAAAAACCGAGATCGCGTCCTGGGGAGTGTTGATCTCGTATTCCAGGGTGTCCATGACCCAGTTGATAATCCGGTTATAGGCTTCCGTAGCGCCGGCGCTTCCCTGGGTAATTTTTTTCGCGATTTCGATCATCCGGGAATTGTCGGAGGGAATATCCTCTTCGGATGCGAGGAAGGGACGGAGCTCGGGCGCCAGCGAACCCGGATCGAAGGGAAAAGGCCCGGATGGAGGCAGGGGGCTGAGCCTGATCTCGACCCTGACCTTCTTGCTGACCCGGTCGCCGGAAATTATTTTCTGCGAATAATTCTGGTTGGAATATTCCGGAAGATTTTTCAGGCCCCGGGGATTGATAATGTCGTAAGTCACGGTATGGCTGCCCGAAAGCAAAATGGTTTCCGCCCCGGCCCGGGCGACTAACCCGGTAAAAATGAGAATGAAAAAAATAGCCATCCATCTCTTCATGGCTTTTCCTTAATCTTTGATGTCTCCCTGGATCATAATAACCAGGACCGGATAGAACTTGCTGTCGGACAGTATTTTTACCAGCCCTTGAAAATTACCGCGAAAATCCCTGGGCACCAGCCAGATTTTGACCCTGGTCTGATCGCCTTGGACCGATTCAATCCGGGTTCTTAAAAAAGGAAGATCAGTTTCGACAAACCTGACCCGGGCGCCGGATTTAATCATGTCTTTGACCAGGAAATATTTTTCCAGATCCTGGGGATTGCCGGTTTTCAGGTGCACGGTTTCGTAGTCGATAATTTTCGGATCCACCATGAA
>JAPLJL010000093.1 GCA_026388615.1 Pseudomonadota bacterium
TCTTTCCCTCCTGGGCCTCTATCTGGTGATCAACGGCCCGGGGCTGAAAGTCTCCGCCCAGGATCTCACCGGGATCTCACTCGGCCTGGCCTCCGCCCTGTTTTATGCCCTGACGGTAATCATGTTCCGGAAGTTAACCCACCGGTATTCTCCCCTGACTCTGAATCTCTTCGCCAACCTGGCTTCTTCGCTCCTTCTCCTGCCCCTGATCGCCGGGCAAATTCCCCTCCTTTTTGAACCCGGGAAGCTCATGGCCCTGATTATCATCGGGATTATCTTATCCGGATTAATCCCGATGCTTTATATTTCCGGGCTCAAGGATGTCCCGGCCCACCACGCCGGAATCCTCAGTTACATAGAACCCATGGGCGGGGTTTTGCTCGCTTTTCTCCTGCTCTCCGAGCCGATCGGGAAAAATACCTTCTTCGGGGCCGCCCTGATCCTCGGGGCCGGTTATTACCTGGTCAGGCCAAAAAAATAGTTTCGAGTTTCGGGTCTCTAGTTTCGAGTTAAAACCAACACCGACATTGACCCCCGACACTAAGAAAGGTTCGAGTTTGTAGTTTCGAGTTTCGGGTTTATAGTTTTTATTTAAAACCAAAGCAATAATTGGATTCCAAAAAATATTTACCATTTATCAGGCAAGGTAAGTGAAAAAGCTGAGCTTGGATCGAGAATATTTTCTTTGAGAATTTATAACTCGAAACCAGAAACTCGAAACCATAATTGATGTTAAAATCCGAAAATATCAAACCCGGTTTTTATTACGGCTGGGTAATTGTGGCCTGTTGCTTCGTCGCCATTTTCATGGCCACCTCCTCCCGCTATTGCTTTTCGATTTTTATGAAACCGCTTTCCGAAAATTACGGCTTCAGCCGCGCCCAGCTCGGGGGCGCGATGAGCCTGAACAATATTCTCTACGCCCTGCTTTCCCCCGTGGTCGGAATCCTGCTGGACCGGGTCGGAGCCAGGATCATTCTCCTGATCGGGGGCGTACTGATGGGGCTGGGGCTCTGGCTTTTCGCTTCCACCCAAAGCCTGTTCGGACTTTACCTGACCTTCGGAACCCTGACCGGAGTGGGGCTGGCTTTTACTTACTTCGTCCCGACTTTTTCTTTAACCCGGAAATGGTTTCAGCAAAAAGCCGGGCTGGCGAGCGGGATTGTCGCCTTCGGCTCCGGCCTGGGCCTGGCGGTTATCGCCCCCGTTACCAATTACCTGGTGCAGGCTTTCAGCTGGCAAACCGGGGCGAGGATCATCGGAATTTTCACCTGGATCCTGGTAGTCCCTCTGGCCGTCCTTTTCATCCGCAACAGCCCGGAAGCAATCGGTCTTCACCCTGACGGGATCAACCGGGAAGGGAATCCCCCGCCCGCGCCCGATCCGCATCCGCCCCTTTCGGAACTGCTCCCTTTTTTCCTCTCCCGTAATTTTATCCTGCTCTTCATCTTCTACTTTGCCTGGTCCCTGGCCGTCTGCGGGGTCCTGACCCATTTCTTTCTCTGGGGAACCAAGGATTTGAAATTGGACGGGGGACTGGTAGCCCTGGCCCTTTCCCTGGCGACCCTGTGCGCTTCCGGATCCCGGCTGCTGGGAGGCTGGCTTTCGGACCGCTGGGGCCGGCTTCCTTTCATCGCCCTGGCGCTCTTCGGCCTGGCCCTGGCCATGATTTTCGGAATTTACACCCAGAGCCGGGCTGAGTTTTACGGCTTCGCGGTGATTTTCGGAATCGCTTATGGCTTGCCCCTGGCGGTTTTCCCGGTGTTCATAGGAGATCTCTTCGGGCGCAGACTCACCGGCTCGCTCTATGGAGGACTGATCATGGCCGGGGGACTCGCGGGCGGCCTGGGAGCCTGGTCCTTCGGGTTCGCCTTCGACCGTCTGGGCTCTTACCACTCGGTCTACTTAATTACCTCCGCTTTCTGTTTATTCGCATTATTCCTGATGATTTTCTTCCGCCGGGGGCAATCGGCCCCCCCGCCTGAGAAAAAACAAATATGCTAATCAGCTCAACGGGGGAAATAACCCCCCGCATTTTCTTTTTGGGCAACCTGGTCCAGCAGGTTTTTCTGATCCGGGGGCGGGAAAACGCCCTGATCGACGCGGGCATGTCCATCGGCGGGCCCCTGATCCTTTCCGACCTGAAGCAATACCTGGGAGATGAAAACCTCCTGCACTGGAATCTTTTGACCCATTCCCATTTTGATCATGCCGGTTCCACCCCCTACCTGAAAAGGAAGATACCCGGCCTGAAAATCGGCGCTTCCCCGGTCGCCGGCCAGATCTTCCAAAACCCCCGGGCGGTGGAACTGATTCGTTCCCTTAACCAGGATCTGGAGCGGGCCGCGCACCTGGAGGAAGACGTTACTTTCACCGGGATCGAGGTCGACCGGATTTTGAAGGAGGGGGACATCCTCAACCTGGGAGAGGGAGCGGAAATCCAGGTTCTGGCCACCCCGGGGCACACCCGGTGTTCGATCTCCTTTTATCTTCCCGGGGATCAAGCCGTTTTCTGCGCGGAAGCCGGCGGCATGCCTTACGGCGACGGCGACATCATGCCGGAATTTCTCGCTTCCCTTCCCGATTACGTTAAATCCCTGGAGCGCCTGGCCCGTCTCCCCGTGCAATACGTGGGTTTGGCCCACGGGGGAATTGTCGCCGGGGATGAAGCCCGATCCTACTTCTCCCGCTCCCGGGATTTCACCCGCTCCTTTCAGGACGAGATCACCGACCTCTTCCGGAAAGGACGGGAGACCCGCGAGGTGGTCCAGGCCCTGGAGGAAAGATATTACAACAGCGGAAAAATCAGCCAGCCCTACCGGGCCTTCATGCTCAATTTGGAAGCCATGGTCAAGCAGGTCCGGGAACTTCGTAAATCAGATTGACGATTGACGATTTACGATTGACGAGTGAAATAAGATAGGGTTCCAGGGGTCAAGGGTCCTAGGGGGGAATGTAGGGCAAGGCTTTAGCCTTGCGGAGAATTGACGATTGTAGATTGACGATTTACGAATGAAAATCACAACCAAAATTTGAAAAACCAAAGAAAATATATATTCCAGATAATGGATTTAAAAGTGCTTTTTTATTCTCCAATCGTTAATCTTAAATTGTAAATTATTAATTTTATTTGCGGGATATTTAAATTGGCAATCTGCAATCGTCAATCGTCAATTTTTTGCTGAGGTTGCATTTATCCGAAAAAACAAGATAATTTATTAGTTTAGATTAAAGTAAACGAGGAGGGAAAATGCTGAGTGTCATCCGAAAATACTCTGGGTCCTGGTTAATAAAGGCCATGCTGATCGCGGTGGCCATCACTTTCTTCAGCGGCTGGGCCATGATCGGCTATTTTCGCCGGGGAGGATTTAAAAGCGGCGAATTTGCGGCCATCGTCAACGGCGAACGGATCCCCACCGACCGCCTGGAAAAAAGCTACCAGAATCTCGAGGACCGTTTCCGGCAAAGAATGGGGGAGCAATTCTCCGAGGAACTGGCCCAGCGCCTGCACCTGAAACAGCAGGCCCTGAACTTCCTGATCAACCGGGAGCTGATCCTGGGTGAAGTGGAACGCCTGCATCTTCAGGTTACGGACGAGGAGATCCGGGATTCCCTGGCCCAGTTCCCGGCCTTCCGGGACTCCGACGGTAAATTCAGCCCCTCCCGGTATCAGCAGGTGCTCGGCTTTCAGCGCATGACCGCGGAAGAATTCGAAAGCAACGAAAAAATCGCCCTGCAGATCTCCAAATTCGAACACTTCATTAAAGATTCGGTCCGGATCACCGACCAGGAGGTATATTCGGATTTTGTCCGGCAGAATGAGCGGGCCAAAATCCAGTATCTGAAAATCGGTCCGGAGGAAGGATCCCGAAGAGCCAAAGTGACCCAGGCCGACGTGGGAAAATACTACCAGGGCCACCTCCAGGATTTTCAGAATCCCTCCCGCCGCCGGATAGCGTATATATCCCTGGACCCGGCCAGCTTTACTAACCAGGTCAAGGGAGTTACCGACCCCGCCCAGATCGAGGACAAGTCCAACCGCCTGGCTTTCGAGACCGCTCAGAAACTGCAAAAGGATATCCAGGGCAACGAAAAACTCTCTTCGCTGGCCCGGCGCTCCAATCTCCCGGTCAAGGAAACCGGCCTGATTGCCGTCGGCGACCAGATCGAGGGCTCGGGGGAATTGACCGGACGGGTTTTTGCCCTCAATCCCAATGAGATCAGCCCGGTCATTTCCGCGGGAGGAAAATATTACCTGGCCCAGGTCACGGAGGTAAGCGCGCCCCAACCCAAGCCCCTGGCCGCGGTCTCCGCCGAGATCGAAGGCAAGCTGAAAATAGAAAAGGGGAAAAGTGAAACCCTCACCCTGGCCACCGAAGCCCTGGCCGCCGTGGCGGGAGCCAAAAACCTGGAGCGGGCCGCCCGGCGCTTCAATCTTCCCCTGAAAACCACCGATTTCTTCTCCCGCGGAAGCAATTCGATCCCGGATCTCGGAAACGCTCCCGACATAGTCGAGTCCGCCTTCCTGCTGAGCAAGGAAAAACCCATCGGGGAAAAAGTCTTTCCCCAGGACAGTAACTATTACATTATCGCCCTGGTGGAACGTCAGACCGCCGAGCGGGACAAATACCTGAAGGAAAAGAACGACATCCGGGACAAGCTCCTAGGCATGAAGCAGGATATCGCCTTTCAAGGGTATATCATGAACCTGCGGGAACAGGCGGATTTGAAAATCAATTTCGAGCTTCTCGGCGAACCCAACCCGGCCGATCAGCATCAGCCGGCCAAGCTCCCCACGCCGCCACCCAACCAGGGAAAGTAGAAGTAAATAATGTAGATTGCGGATTGCGGATTGCGGAATGAAAAAATAGAATCCTGGGGGACAATGGTCCGATAGTTTACGGATTTCATCGGGGCCAGGCCGAAGCCTGGCCCTGTTTTTTTCCCTGCTTTTTCTGCCTACCTTGACATAGTACTTACTATGATATAATTTCGTTTACTAAAGTAGGAAATTAAGAAATAAAGCATTTTTTATATAAGAAAATCCGGGGAATTGTACGACCAAGCCAAGAAACGGAGGTGAAAGATGATCTCATTTGAACCGGATGATGAACAAAAGATGTTGAAAGATACCCTGGAGAATTTTTCCACCAACGTGGTCAGGAAAGCTGCGCATGACTGCGAGGAAAAAGGGGAAGTTCCCGCCGACCTGGTAAAGAAAGGCTGGGAACTGGGCCTGATCATGAGCAATATCCCGGAAACCTGCGGGGGAGCCGGGATGAAGCGCTCCGCGGTCACGGGCGCTATCGCGGTGGAAGCCCTGACCTGGGGCGACCTTTCGATCGCCATGAACATCCTGAGCCCCTCCCTGGTGGCCTACCCCATCCTCGAATCCGGAACCGAGGAACAGAAGCAGAAATATCTTCCCCAGTTCTGCTCCGAGAATTTCAAGCCCGCCACGGTGGCCCTGGTGGAACCGCGCATGTTCTTTGACGCCTCCCAGCTTTCCACCAAAGCCCTCCGCGAAGGCGATGAATATATCCTGAACGGCGACAAATGCCTGGTTCCCCTGGCCGAGAAAGCCGAGCTCTTCCTGGTTTTCGCCGCTACGACCCCGGGGATCGGTCTGGCCGGGGTGGACGGATTCATCATCGCGAAAGACGACGTTTACGGCCTCGAAATCAAGGAAAAGGAAAAGAACATGGGGCTCAAGGCCCTGGAAACATTCGAGGTCTCCTTTTCCGACTGCCATATCCCGATCGCCAGCAAGCTCGGCGGGGACGAAAAGGGCGGGACCTTTACCCGGTTCCTGAATCGCTCCCGCGTGGCCCTAGCGGCCGCCGCCACCGGGATGGGCCGTGCCGCCCTGGAATATTCCCTGAATTACGCCAAGGAAAGGGTGGCCTTCGGCGAGCCGATCGCTTCCCGGCAGGCCATCGCCTTCATGCTGGCGGAAATGGCGATTGAGGTGGACGCCATGCGCCTCCTGGCCTGGGAAGCCGCCTGGAAGATCGACCGAGGCGAGGACTGCGGCAAGGAAGCCTACCTGGCCAAGAAATACGCACAGGACATGGTCCTGATGATCGCCGACCGGTCGGTGCAGATCCTGGGAGGCCATGGCTATATCCGGGAGCATCCGGTGGAAATGTACCTTCGGAACGCCCGGGGCTTCACCACCTTTGAAGGCCTCCTGATGGTTTAAGCATCGGGAAAAGAAAAACAACACCCTACTTTCTTTTAAGAAGGAGGTACCGAAATGATAGATTTTGAACTCTCAGCGGGAACCAAGATGACCAAGAAGCTGATCCACTCGTTCGTGGAATCATCCTTTCGACCGCTGTCCCGAGAATTCGATGAAGAGGAACATAAAGATCCTGCCGATCTGATCCACTCTATTCACGAGCTGATGAAGGGCGGCGGGATGACGGGAATGGGCTCGATGGCCGGCGGCGGAGATGAGAAAGAGGGAAAGAAGGAAAACAAACCCAAGAAACCCAAGGAACAGAACCTGATGGGCGTGATCCTGGCGGAAGAGCTCTTCTGGGGCGACGCCGGCCTGGCCCTGGCCATGCCCGGGCCCGGGCTGGGCGGGGCGGCCGTGCAGGCTACCGGGACCCCGGAGCAGAAAGAACGCATCATGAAACGCTTCTCCGGGGACGTTCCCGCCTACGGGGCGATGGCCATCACCGAGCCCGGCTGCGGCTCGGACACCTCGGCCGTTTCCACCACCGCCGCCCTGGATAAAAAAACCAACGAATGGATCCTGAATGGCGAGAAGATATTCGTATCCATGGGCAAACGGGCCACCGTGATCTACGACGGGTTCGTGGTCGTCTGGGCTACCGTGGACCGCAAGGCGGGCCGGGCCGGGATCAAGCCTTTCATCGTGGAAAAAGGCACCCCCGGGATGAAGGTGACCAAGCTCGAGCACAAGATGGGCATCCGGGCCTCGGACACCGCCGCCATGGTTTTCGAGGACTGCCGGATTCCTTACAACAACATCCTCGGCAGCGTGGAGGTGGCGAGCGACAAGGAAAAGACCGAAGGCTTCAAGGGCGTGATGAAAACCTTCGACGCCACCCGCCCCTTCGTCGCGGCGATGGCCATCGGGGTGGCCCGGGCCGCTTATGACATGGTCCGGGAAATCCTGGATAAGGAAGGCGTCCGGATCCGCTACGGGGCCCCCATCGACCAGCTCACGGTCCTGGAGCGGGACGTCCTGGACATGGAGGCCAGCCTGAAGGCCGCCCGGCTTCTCCTCTGGCGGGCCGCCGGGATGCTCGATAAAGGCGAGAGAAACAACCTGGAAGCCTCCATGGCCAAGGCCAAGGCGGGGATGGTCGGCACCAAGGTGACCCAGAAAGCGGTCGAGATCCTGGGCCCCCTGGGCTATTCCCGTAAAATCCTGGTGGAAAAATTCATGCGCGACGCCAAGATCAACGACATCTTCGAGGGCACCGGGCAGATCCAGCTCCTGGTCATCGCCCGGAACATCCTGGGGTATACCCGGAAAGAACTAAAGTAAATTGACGAGTGTAGATTTACGAATGACGAATGAACTAAACAGATAATCGATTTGCGGATGCCTGATTAATCGTCAATCCCTCCGGGCCGTAGGCCCTACAAGGCCGGAGGCTGCAATCGTCAATCGTCAATAATAAAATAAGGGCGGGTGATTGGATCACCCGCCCTTTTAATTTGGCAGAATATTGCTCGGCAGAAAATAATTAAAGGATAGCGCCGAGTTTCATCGCCAGGCTCATGTCTCCGGCGAATTTGATTTTCCCGGCCATGAAGGCAGCCTGCGGATCGAGTTTCCCAGCGGCCATGTCCTTGTAGTCAGACACTGCCATGGTGATGGTGCAATTGGGCTTCGGAGCCTTGCCCTTCTCCACAGCGAGAGTGCCCTTGTCCACCTTCACCTGCCATTCACCAGCCCCGGTAATTATGAACTGGAAAATCGCGGTAGTGGTGGCGAGTTTCTGCTTGGCATCCGGGCGTTGCCCAAAACCCCAAGGCATGATGATTTCAAAGGACTGCTCGGGGGAGGCGTCCTTGATGCATTCCCGCATGATCTTCTTGTCCTTCACGTTGGCCCCGATTTCCGTCTCGAGAGTTTTGATTACTTCTTCCTTCGACATCTCAGGTTTTACCGGCATAACTTTCTCCTTTCGTAAAATAGTAATTTAAACTAACCCTTGCCTACGATTTAATTTAGTAAGAGGAAATATACTATTGTAAAAATCCTTGTCAAGTACTTCCTGAAAATTTTTTTCCGTCCCCGCTTTTCGCCTTGACCCCTTTACGATCCTCATTACATAAGAAGCGCAATGATTAACTTCAGGCATTATTCGAAAAAAACCTTGTTCCTTTTATTAATACCGGCTTTATTTGCCCTCACCGACGGCTGCGGTGACAGCAAGTT
>JAPLJL010000108.1 GCA_026388615.1 Pseudomonadota bacterium
AGGAGGAGCAGGCTGAGCCCGAAAATGCCCAGCGCGACCTGGACAAAATTGGCGTAACTCTGTTCCGAACGGATGGCCTTGAGCTTGAGCAGGTGATCTTCCCGAACCACTTCGCCCTCCCGGACAATCATCTCCCCGGCCTTGATTTTGAATAAGACTGGAGTGACCTCTTCCCGGGCTGAGATCCGGCGCTCGTCCGTCTTCACCTGGCTGAAAATCAGGTTGGGGGAAATCAGGCGGCCGGCCAGTCCCTTCAGGACCTCGGCTTCCGGCCCCGGGTATCGGGCCAGAGAGGTCCGGGCCTTCGCAGCCAGCGCCGCCCGGGCCTCCGCGAGGTCCGTGACCTGGGAGATCTGGTCGCCGGAGAGGATGATCTCGGGCGGGGGGACGGAACGGGCCAAATCCCCAGCCTCGGAATCCGGAGTGGTGGGCCGATTGAGGGTATGAATCATGATCCCCCGATCCCATTCCTTAAAAATCGCTTCCCGGTCCGAGATGACCGGCCCGGCCAGAACCCCGGCCAGAAGCCCGACCAGTTTCTGCTCCAGCGCGGGGGAAAAACGGTGGGAGGTCAGGATGCGGATCTCTTCCTCGGAAAGGATCAGGTCTCCGGCCTCCTCGAGTTCCTTTTTCAGCTGAAGCTCCCAGGCAACCTGATCATTGGCCCGCGCCCGGACCGCGAGTTTTTTCCGGCCCACCTGCATCAGCAGCTGAACCTTCTGGCCTACCCTCTCCTTGAACCCCACATCGTAATCAAAAACCGTGGGGACCAATGCCTCCGCCTCGGCCCGTTTCTTCTCGGTCGCCGGCCGGTCCTCCAGCAAAAGGTCCATCGGCGATTTGATATTACGGTCGGCCACCTCGCCGACCTGATAGCGGACCCGCAGGAGCCTCAGGTTGGGGCTCAAAATGACCGCGGTCAGGATGGCGACCAGCACGACCAGCACCCAGCGTTTCAGGAGGGTATCGGCCTGGAGCTTCTCCCCCGCCCAGGTTTTCAGCCCCGTGAGCCGGTTCGGAGGCCAAGCCAGGCGCTGGGTTTCAGCCTCGCTTCGGTTCTCGATTGGCTCCCTTGCCCCGTCCGGGGTTTTCCCGGGAGCCGGTTTCGAATATTTCATAAGCTTTAATAATCTCCTGCACCAGCGGATGTCGGACGACATCCCGTTCGGAAAAATAAACAATCCGGATGTTTTCGATATCCCGCAGGATCCCCTGGACCTCGACCAGGCCGGAGATTTTCTCCCCCGGCAGGTCGACTTGGGTGATATCCCCGGTGATCACCGCCTTGGATCCGAACCCCAGGCGGGTCAGAAACATCTTCATCTGTTCCGAGGTGGTGTTCTGCGCCTCGTCCAGAATGACGAAGCTCTCGTTCAGGGTCCGCCCGCGCATGAAGGCCAGGGGGGCAATCTCGATCACCCCCCGTTCGAGCAGGCGGCTGGCCCGTTCAAAATCCATCATATCGTGGAGGGCATCATAGAGCGGGCGGAGATAGGGGTTGACCTTTTCGGCGATATCCCCGGGAAGAAAACCGAGTTTTTCCCCCGCCTCCACCGCCGGGCGCGCCAGGACGATCCGGAGCACGTCTTTCCGGAGCAGGGCCGAAAGGGCCATCGCCATCGCCAGATAGGTTTTCCCGGTCCCCGCCGGTCCGATCCCGATCACCATGTCGCAGTTCCGGATCGCCTCGACGTAACGTTTCTGGTTCAGGCTCTTGGGGGTAATGCGCCGGCCCTTGGCGGAAATGAAAATATTGTCGGAAAAGATTCCGACCAGGTCCGCCTCCGGGTTCTCCTGCAGGGTCCGGACCGCGTACTGGAAATCCAGCGGGGCCAGGGAGATTCCCTGTTTGCGGAGGGTGTGAAAATCCTGGAAGAGTTTTTCCACCCGCCGGACCTGGCCGGTTTCCCCGATGACCCTGATTTCCTCCCCGCGAAACCCGATCCGGACCTGGAAGCTGGTTTCCAGGAAACGAAGATTCTCATCCCGTTCCCCGAAAATCTCCCGGAATACATTATCCCCGGTAAACGCGATTTCGCAGGCCGCGTCCGGATTGGAATTCATCGAGGATCCAGGTCTGGGGGGTTCATTTTTTTCATTTCCGAAAGTAGTCCCAGACAACTGTCTTAAGGTAAATTATCCAATTATTCCGATGGTTATTATTAAGCTGGGGGGCTTAAATTTTTGGAAGGAGGAGGAGATAATTATCTCCCCGGTTCAGATAAAACAGGTCTTGGCCCAGCCCCCGGGAAAAGCGCAGAAAAACGTAGGTTCCCCCCTGGGCCAGGTCATCCAGTTTCAGGGGGTAACTTCCCTCCCCGATCCGGTAAACCTCGAGGGCGCTATCCAGCTGATCGCGGACTCCATTCAGGCAGATAATCTTCAGTTCCTGGGACCGGACTGTTTCCCGGACCCCGGGGCCGACTTTCAGGGGGGCGGGGGAAAAGCCGAAGCCCAGCACCAGAAGCCAGAGCACCAGGACCACAGCCGTCGCCGCGGCGATCCGGAGATAACCCTGGGCCTGGAGCGGCGGGAGCGCTCCTTCCCCAGCCTCCGCCTCGGCTTCCTGCCTGACGGGTTCGATATATTTTCCCTTCAGGAGGTTGCTCAAGGCCTTCATCGCCTCGAACTCCCCCAGGAGGCTTAAATCTCGGATTTCCCGGACCGTCCGGTTGCCATCCACCATGGCGAGGATTTTCTTTTCCTCTTCGCTTAATTTCCGGAACTCGCGCCGGTCCAGGCTCAGCTTCCCCTCCTCCAGGAAGGGAAGAGACTCGTCGCCAAGGGTGAAGACAATCTCGGGGGTGGGAACATCGTTCTGGATCACCTTCCACTCATCCAGCCGGCGGTAGCCCTCCATCAAAACGTGCTCGGCGCTGATCTGGCGGTAAATATCCCGTTCGTAACGGACCGGCATCTGGTGGAACTCGTACAATCCGTCGGTCCACTGTAAAACCGCGAAAAGGGTTTCCTCCGTCTGCAGCCGCAGGACCTTGCGCAGGCCGTCCTTATTGATGACGTTCCGCTCAATCAGAATGTCGCCCAGTTTCTGCAGGGTTTCCTTTTGCACCTCGAGGGCTTCCTCCAGGTCCTTATCCGCGATCAGGCCGCTCCGGAGCAAAAGCTCTCCCAGCTTTTCCCCTTTGCGCTTCATTTTCGGCTCGGCCATGATCACGTAACCTTCCTCGAAAACGATCTGGATCTGTTCCTCCTCCCGGGCCAGGTCCAGGATCCCGGTCTTCTGCTGATGGGCGATCAGCTGGAAGATGTCCGCGATCGCGAAATCTTTCAGGGTTCCCTTTAAGGCCATTAATCTTCCTCCCCGGAAATCAGGCTGGCAAAGCTGATCAGGTAAAGGATTACCAGGCCGGCGATCGACCCTGCCGTTCCCGCCCATTCGGAGCCAAAGGAGAGCGCGAACGGCTCCGGAAAGATCCCTCCGGGTAAAATCAGCTTGGAAATCAAGAGCCAGAAAATCACGTTCAGCACCAGGCCGCGGCCGGACTTCCCCCGGATAAAATGCCCGAGGCCCAAAAGGGGCAGGCTGAAAATCCGGGTCAGCCATTTTCGTCTCAGGCTGAAGCGCTGAATCTCGAATTCCTTGATCACCCGTTCCTGGGGATCAATCCCCCCCTTCCGGACAAACATGAAATAACATTGGGAGCAAAGCCCCTCTACCTGGGCAAAACGGTGACACTGCTTGCAGGCGATCATCCCGCACCGGGGACAGGCCAGCGAACGCCCGAAACGGAAAAGAACCAGTGCCGCCAGGATCGTGAAAATGCCCAAAATGGCGTAAAAAATCAAAACCTTCCGCGGACCCCATCCACCGTAAAGAAGGGCCTGAAACTCCTCTTCCAGATTCCCCTGCTTCTGACCCGGGGTCCAAAAACGGTTTTGCAGCAGGCTGGGCGGGACTTTTTCGTCGGCTAGATAACTGTTCGCGACCCGGGGATTTCCCACCCGGCTGAACCAATCTACCATCTCCGGCTCGAGCTCCTTGGCCCGGGAAAGCTCCTTCTGCCCCTCGGTCAGGCGGGCTTCGGCGTAAAGCCTCTGGCTCAGGTTATAGTGGGCGGAACCCTGGTTCGGGTTGAGCGCGATCGCCTGCTGATACTGGGGGATAACCCGGTCCTTTTCCCCCTGGGCGTAATAAACATTACCCCGGTTGTTGGCCACCGCCGCGGCCAGCGGCTTTTTACCCTCCGCCACCTGGTACAAAGAAAGGGCCCGGGAGTAATCACCCAGCTTTTTCAAGGCCGAACCCAAGGCGAAGGCGGCTTCCGGATCGGCGGGATGGTCGGCTACCCATTTTTCCATCTGCTCCAAATCCCGCCGGCCCCATTCCCTTTCCTCGATCTGGATAATTTTCCGCGTTCCCGTCTCGTTCAAATTAACCAGCAAGGTGTTTATGGAAGTGAGCGCGAACGGCAGGCCGGCGAGAAAAATCAGGGCCAGGCCTCCCACCCAGCGCTCGGCGGGCCGGGCGTAACAAATCCCGATGCCGATCCAGATCCCCATGGTCAAAAGCAGGGGAACCCGGAAAATCAGGGGAGCCAGGAAAATCAGGATGGTCAGGGCCCAGGTTACAATCGGGGCGGTTCCATAGGGAAAAATATGGGAAAAATCATGATTCAGGCATTTCAGATTTCTCAAGACCAGGATCAGACCGAACAGGAAAAATGCCAGGGTGAAGGCGATCAGGATCCGGGCCAGGAGATTGAGAATTAAAAACGCGGAGTCGGAAACCCGTTTAGTGGTTTTGTTTATCCCTTCGATCAGGAATTCCGCGGCCTGGGTGGGGCGGAAGGCTTTTCCTTTTATCATGAGCAGGGCCCGGGAATAATCCACGTCCGGAAGCGTGGGAGCCATCCTTTCCGCCCAGGCCAGAATCTTCATGGCCTTCTCCCCCTGCCGCTTCTTGATTCCCAACCCGATCGCCTCCCGGCAAAGCGCCTGGGCGAAGAGGGTCAGGTTCTCCTGCGCCAGGTTGACCCGGGATTCCTCCACCGCGTTGAGGGCGTTCTCGGCCTCGCTCCATTCCGCGTTGCGGACCTGGTTCAGGGCCTGGATCTCCAGGGTCCGGAGCTGGGCCAGGGGGGCAACCATGGCCTCCCAGGCCGCGAGTTCCTCCCCTTGAAGCGGAGGCTGGGCCGGGGAAAGCCCCGGGCTGAGGCTTAGAAATACCAGGGCTGAAATAGATATAAGTAGGGATTTTCTTAACATATAATTACGCTATTTTGCCCCAGATTTGCGATTTGATCAAGCTTCCAGGCAAGACCGCACAACCGAATACCGATTTCGTCCTTCTGAGCCTACCTGTCCTCCAAAGCCTTGGCGAAGGAGGATGGCGAAGAATCTCTCTTCCAAAACAAGAATGACATTTAGTATATTTTCCCGGGGCTCTTAATATACTATTTATTTATATTGTCCGGATCAGTCTGCACCCCTTTAATTAGATTGAAATCTATGTCGGCTGGAACATCTACCCCAATATAACTTCTATTTCTTCTTTTATCAGTAAAGCCGCGGTCACACCGGGACCGGGACGATAGGACTTGGAAAAGGTCCCGTCGGGATGGCAGGTCAAACCGCAGGAGGGGGATTTTCCCTTCAGGATAACCTTGGTCGCCCCGTTTTTCCTGGCGAGTTCAAGGAATATTTTCGCTCCGGCCATGAATTCCCGGGTTACGTCCCGGCCTGATTTGGTCACCACCCGGGCTTTCCCTTCCCAAACCTCCACCCCTCCCCCGCCCACGATCTCGGCCGGCTCCCGGGGAACGGTCAGCCCGCCCAGAACCTCGGGGCAGGCCACGATCGCCTCCCCGGATTCAGCCATTCTTTTAATCTCCGGGTCGAGGCAGGATTTCCCGTCCCAGCGGCAGAGGCTTCCGGATAAACAAGCGCTAACGATAATCATAAAACCAGGGTCCTAGGGTTCGAGGGTTCGAGGGTCCTAGGTAAAAGTTCAAAGTTAAAAGTTCGAAGCTCAAAGGTAAAAGGTTAAGAAAAAACCAAAGGAAATATAAGGGTATCATTACCGAAAAAACAAACGCAACTTCTCTTCATGCTTTTTCCGAGCGGATTTTTTGTAGTTTGCCGATTCATCGGCGATTTTCAAAAGAGCCCGATAAATCGGGCAACTACACATGAAATAATATTCGATTTTTTGGGATTTTAACCAGAAACCCCCTGGCCGACGCAAGCGTCAGCTCGGGCAGGCGAAACTCGAAACTAGGTGCTTAAAGTTTCAGTCCCCGGCAGGTGAAGCAGACCTTGAAATGATCCGGGGGCAGGTTGACCTTCTGGCGAATGATCTCGAGCTGTTCCACCGGAGCGAAGTAATTCCCGCAGGCCGGGCAGACCGCCAGCTTGAACTCCCGATCCCAGATCTTGCGGACCCCGTTTTCCTCGGTCATTTTGATGCATTGGGTGGGACAGGCGAAGGCGCAGGCCCCGCAGCCGATGCAGTCCTTCGAGTTTTCCAGGAAGGGCGTCCCGACCTTCCGGTTCGGCCCCCGGCTGATAAAACCGATGGCGTTGGCCCCGACCACCTGGTTGCAGATATTCACGCAGAGACCGCAAAGGATACAGCGTTCCTTGGTATCGCCCTGCGGATAGCGGGATTTTTCCAAACCGGCTTCCCGGGCCATGTCCCGAATGACTTTTACTTCCGGGCAACGGGCCATCAGCAGTTCGAGCACCAGCCGCCGCGCCCGGAGCGCGCGCTCCGACTGGGTCAGGATTTCCAGCCCTTCTTCGCGAAGCGGGTAATTGCAGGCGGTGACCATCCGGGACCGTTTGCCCCGTTTGAGCTCGACCGTGCAGACCCGGCAGGCCCCGTAGGGCTCGACCGCCGGATGATGGCAGAGCGTGGGAATGGAGATTCCGAGTGTCCGAGCCGCCCGGAGAATCGTGGTCTCGGGTTTAACCCGGGTTTCCTGCCCGTCGATTAAAACCTTGATCTCGCTCGCGGTGGTTGCCTGATGACTCATTTTTTCCGCCTTAACTCTGTTTCACGGAACCGAATTTGCAGACTTCGTAACAGATCCCGCACTTGATGCATTTCTTGAGATCGATCTTATGCGGCTTCTTCTTCGCGCCCTTGATCGCCCCGCTCGAGCAGTTCTTGAGACAAACCCCGCAGCCGATGCATTTCTGGGGATCGATCGAGTAGGTTACCAGCGCCTTGCAGACCCCGGCCGGGCATTTATGGTCGCGGATATGGGCGTCATATTCATTCCGGAAATACTTGATCGTGCTCATGACCGGGTTGGGAGAGGTGCCGCCCAGGGCGCAGAGGGCCGCGTCCATGATGCCCCCCGACATCTCCTCGAGCTGCTCCACGTCGCCTTCCTGGCCCGTCCCCTCGGTGATCCGGTTGAGGATGGCCAGCATCTGCCTGATCCCTTCCCGGCAGGGGGTGCACTTCCCGCAGGACTCGTCCTTCAGGAAATTCAGGAAATAGCGGGCCACGTCCACCATGCAGGTGTCCTCGTCCATCACGATCATCCCGCCCGAACCCATCATCGAACCGACTTCACTTAATCGGTCGAAGTCCACCGGCAGATCCAGAAGCGACTCGGGCAGGCAGCCTCCGGAGGGCCCGCCGGTCTGGACGGCCTTGAATTTCCGGCCGTTGGGAA
>JAPLJL010000248.1 GCA_026388615.1 Pseudomonadota bacterium
GGCGATCAACGCCGGCGACCAGCTTTTGATCAACGCCGTGGTGCATGTCGAAATCAAGATGACCGTAAGCTCGGACATGCTCAACACCCTCAACTCGCTTAAGTCCGCACTTACCGGCATGTTCGGGATCACCCTGGCCGCCACTGCGACCGGCGTCACCGTGGATCTCGACCTCACCAACCCCACCATCCTGGCGCTGACCCCGGTGCTGATGGATCCGCTTGGCCGGATTATCCCGACCCTGGATAATCTCCTGGTCAAGGCGAAAAGCTCCATCAACGATGGCGTCGCGATTACCACGGCTGATATCAACCCGTTGATCGTGGCTCTCGATCCCACGCTCCCCATTATTCCGGATGGGCTTGTCACCATCACCGTGAAGAATCTTTACAACAAGCCGCTCCGGAACCTGATGGCTTACTTCCCTTGCGGTGCGGATACCCTGCCCGGGACCGGCAGCAGCTGCCTGGCCATTGAGGTGGAGTCAACCGATTGCACCGAAGCCTACTGCAGCAATTCTTATTATTCGACGGCGGATGTTGCTCACTTCGATGGGATTTCCCCGATCATCAAGATCGAGGCCGACGGCGTGGCTCCCAAGGTCTGCACGGATCTTTCCACCAACAAGGCTCCGCTCATCCCGACCAAGGGCGCGATTTACGTTGCCCTGGGGGATGCCTCCATCAACGGCGTGCTTGCAATCGACCTGAGCAAGCTTCCGGTTTCGGTGCAGTCCGCGGCAGATGCCAATCATACAACTGCCGACAACTACGCCCTCTGGAAATGCGCCAATTATGTGATCACAGACTGGGCCAGAGGGGTTGAAGAATCAACTATCGGCAAGTCGACGCGGACATATATCGATCTTATCGGCGGGGCGCTTCCGGCGGGAACAGTTCCTGCATTCATGAATTGCGGGGCGTTCAAATAAATGACCCCTTAAGTCCGGATTCTAATCTGCAGGTTTTATTGAGGCCGGGGGTCTTAGGATCCCCGGCCTTTTTTATGATTTTGAACTTGATAAATTCCGTTATTATTTCCTCAGTCTTCGTAGTTGCCCGATTTATCGGGCTCTTTTAAAAAACGCCGATCCCGCCCAGAGACGGGACACGTCCCTCCTTTGTCGGGATAAATGAATCGGCACACTACAAATAAATACGCTCGCGGAAGACGGTAGTACTAATTCAACCGCAGATTTCGGGTTTATCGGGCGTTTTTTGAACCCGCCGATTAATCGGCAAACCACAGAATATTCCGCCCGCGAAAGAAGAGAGAGATTCTCTAACCCTTTTTCAATTCGGGAGGTTCCGCTACAATAAATGCTCAAGGAGGTCCAAGATGCCGCTGATTTTTGACTTTACCAATCTGTTGACCGGCGGGGTGGGCGAAAAGGCCGGCATTTCCGAAGAGGAAATAAAGAAGTTTGCGGGCCCGGCGGAGAAAATCGTCCAGGAGGCTGAGGCTAAACGGCTTCCCTTCCGGGAGCTTCCCTACCGGGATGAGTACGCGAAATCCGTTAACAGTCTGGCCGGGGAATGCGCCGGCCGTTTTTCCACCCAGGTCAATCTCGGGATCGGGGGTTCCTCCCTGGGCGGTAACGCCCTGGTTTCCGCCCTGGCCGGGTCCGGGGGGAACCACCGGGAGGCTTCGGTCTTCTTCCCCGAGAACGTGGACCCGGATTCATTCTCCCGGATGCTGAATTCGCTTGACCTGGAGAAAACCATTTTCAGTGTGGTTAGCAAGTCCGGATCCACCGCGGAGACCATCGCCCAGTTCCTGGTGGTGAGGGATAGGCTGGTCAGCCGTTTCGGCCCGGGGGGATACCGGGAAAGGGTGGTAGCGATTACCGATCCGAATAAGGGCGACCTGCGCCGCCTGGCGGAAGAGGACGGGTTGAGAACCCTGCCTTTCCCTGACGGAGTGGGGGGGAGATTCTCGGTGCTTTGCCCGGTCGGACTGTTCCCGGCGGCCATGGCTGGAATTGATATCGGCGAGGTCCTGGCCGGGGCCCGGGAAATGGATAAGCGTTGCCGGTCAACCGATCCTTTCCAGAACCCGGCCCTGCTTTTCGCGATTCTTTTATTCCTCTCCAGCCGCAAGGGCCGGGGAATGGTGATCTTCTGGCCTTACTCCGATCTTCTGATCCCGGCGGCGGATTGGTTCCGGCAGTTATGGGCCGAGAGCCTGGGGAAGAGGAACTCGATCGGCGGAGGGGTGGTCCATGCCGGGCAGACCCCCGTCCGGGCCGTAGGAGTGACCGACCAGCACTCCCAACTCCAGCTCTATATCGAGGGACCCGTGGACAAGGTCATCTGTTTCCTGGCGGTCAACGATTACCGGACGGTAGTCGAGATCCCGGACGCGGGAATCAACCTCCCGAGTTTTTCCTACCTGCAGGGCAAAACCCTGAATTCCCTGATCCGGGCCGAGCAGGAGGCCACCGAAATGTCGCTGACCCAGGCCGGGAGGCCGAATTGCAAGCTGGTTTTTCCCCGGCTCTCGGCCGCTCACCTCGGGGAATATTTTTACCTGCTTGAGGTGGCCACCGCCTTCGCGGGGGCGCTTTTCCAGATTGACCCGTTTGATCAGCCCGGGGTGGAGGAAGGTAAAAAGCTTACCTTCGGGATGATGGGCCGGGAGGGCTACGAAGAGAAGCGGAAGGAATTTCTCGAATGGCGAAAAAGGCCGGGGAAGATAGTCTAGGAAAAGGAATTTATAATTTCTAATGGCGAATTTCTAATCCGCTCCAAATATTTCAAGTTAAACCAGCAGAAGTATCTTCTTTCGGCTGTTATAAACGCCGACTTTCCTTTCGGACCTGGCAATCCTGTTTTAGCTTGATCAGTTATATTGGATTGCTTCGCAGTGGCTCGCAATGACACTATTTTCTGTCATTGCGAGGCTTGCCCGAGCCGTTGGCTTGTGTCGGCCAGGGAGCACATTCGCTTCTTTCCGCTCAAACTCCGCGACGAAGCAATCTAATTTTTAATTAGAAATTAGAAATTGGGAATTAGGAATTGAACCGGCGTCTCGTGCCAGGTTACCCCCGCCAGGTCGATTTCCGCTTTTTCAGCAGCTCGTAAACCATGTCCTGGATCTGGGTACGGATTTTTTCGGAGATCTGGTTGATCAGGATCTGGTCGTCGACCGCGTCGGGCGGATATTCATCCAGCGAGATCGGGGTGCCGAAGCGGATATGCCATTTGGAAGGCAGGGGAATCACGCCCAATGGCCCCAGCCAGGGGAAAGTGGGGGTAATCGGGAAAATCGGGAACCCGAGGGCTTTGCCGATGAAATCGACGCGGGCCATGATGGGATAGATTTCCTCGGATCCGACCACCGCGATTGGGACGATCGGGGAATGGGTTTTGAGCGCCAAGCGCACGAACCCGCCCCGGCCGAAACGCTGGATCCGGTAGCGTTCCTTGTAATACTTGGTTGGTCCCTTGATCCCTTCCGGGAAAACAATGACGATCTCGTCCTTTTCCAGGAGCCGGATGGCATTTTCCTGGCAGGCGCGCACACTCCCGGTCTTGGCCATGAAATTTCCGATGAAGGGAAAGTAATAGGCGAAATTTTCCACCAGGGGGCGGACCTCCCGCTGGGTGGGATGGTAGTTGCGGACCGCCAGCTTGATCATGGCCCCGTCGAAAGGCAGGGTGCCGGAATGATTGGCGACCAGCAGGACCCGCCCGGCATCGGGAATATTGGTGATGCCTTCCGTTTCCACCCGCCACCACTTGTCGTAGAGAAAATCGAATACGGGCTTGATCCGGTCCTCAAAAACGGTGTCCAGTCCGAACTCGTCCACTTCGTCCCCGGTCCCGCGCATGGAAAACTTCCGCCAGAGATCGCGGTAGAAAGAAGGCCGCAACAGCTTCTGCCCTTTCTGGAGGGGGGTTTTGATCTTGGTGATGACGGCCTTTCTTTCCTGGGCCCGGGGGAGCGAGGTTTCAATTTTGCCGATTACCGATTCGAATTTCTGCTCATAATTTTCCACCGCTTTTTTCAGGTTTTCTTCCAGGTTTCCCAGCTCCGGGGCGGGTACGTTCAGGCGCTGCAGGATTTCTTCCATTCCCTTTTCCAGGCTTTCGAACGAGTTATCAATCCGGTTTTCGATCCGATGAATCCTCTGGTCCACCGCTTCGTCCAGTTTTTGGATGCGGACGGCGGCTTTCTGAAGCCGCTTCCGGGATTTTTTCGGGCGATGCGAGGAAGCGAAACCGTTGTCCAGAAAATCGTCATTCACCTGAGAACGGGGACCGGGAGCTGTTTCCGTCTCCGCGAGGGGGTTGAGCAGCTTCAGCTTCAAACCCTGGCTCTGAGCCGGTTTGCCTCCCGGCCCATTCTTTTTCAGCGGATCATTCCCGAGGATATTCGGATTGTCCATGTGTTTTCCCTTTCCCGGCGGGAGGCTTTTATTCCAACAGGTGGATGGCCCGGAGCCGCTGGATGCCCAGAAAGGTTTCCAGGGTTTCCTTGGTGGAATATTTGGGGAAGAAACCCAGTTCCTTTCGGGCCTTGGTGCCATCGGCAACCCAGAGAAATCTGATGTAATCCAGGTAAGCGGAAGGGGCGATCCCGACCTGGGACAGCCAGAGTCCGTCCAGTATTGGGTAGGCCACCGCGTGCAGGATGGGGGCCTTAATTTTGCCGGAAAGCTTGATGATTGTGCTCAGGGGCAGGACCCCGCGTCCAACGATATTAAAAACGCCCCGGCAGTCGCGTTCCACCGCCAAGCGGTAGGCGTCCAGGGCGTCTTCTTCGTGTACCAGCTGCATCAGCGGGTCGTATCCCAGGAGGGTGGTGATCACGGGCAATCCCAGATAAGTAGTGATGAAATTCCGGATGGTGGGGCCGAGAATGGTGCAGGGGCG
>JAPLJL010000028.1 GCA_026388615.1 Pseudomonadota bacterium
GATGAACACCTTCGGAAACCACGGCGGGCACAACGGCCGGAACGCCCTCGGGATCGAGTGGGTGCTTCCCACCGGCGACCTGCTCAAGCTCGGGCCTCCCGGGGAATGGTTTACCGGGGACGGCCCGGGGCCTTCCCTCCGGGGCGTAATGAGGGGACACTGCGGGGCCCAAGGGGGAATGGGGGTTTTCACCAAGGGTGCGATCAAGCTCCACCACTGGCCAGGCCCGCCCAAGCTCGAGACCGAAACCGGCGGGATGATGACCGCCTACCTGATGAAAGAGGTTCCGGAATTCATGGAAATAGTCGCCCCCTGTTTTGAAACTTACGAGCAGATGATCAATTTCTTTTACCAGGTGGGGGACGCGGAACTCGCCTACGTGCTGATGCGGGTGGGGAGCGCCGAGCATATGATTTCCCTGATGGGAGCCACCTCCAACAAGGACCTCTACGAGCAGTTTTACGCCACCGGGATGGTCCAGGCCCTGACCGAGCAGATGAAGCATCCCGCGGTGGCGATGATTTTCGCGAACTCCAGGCGCGAGTTTGAGTATCGAAAAAAGGTGATGTCCGAGATCATTCAGGAGACCGGGGGGAAAATCCTGGAGATAATGACCGACGGGCCGATGAAGGATCTAATGATGAAAGAAATGCCGGTGGCCCTGATTGGGAACTGCACCCTTTTCATCCATCATGCCGGCGGTTTCGTGATCAGCTCCGGGTATATGGGCACCAACGAGTCGGTGGTGAGGCACATGGGGATTCCCCAGGAGGAAATCAAGGGGAAATGGGCCAAGAGCGGAAAGATCCTGGATGACGGGGCGGATTCCACCTACCACAATTCGTTCGAGAACAATGCCTACGTTTACATGGAAATGGAGTTTCATTACGACGCCTCCAACCCGGAATCGGTCAACGCCTCCCGCCAGTGCATTACCGACGAGCGGAACCATCGCCGGCTGGAAAAATCCGGCTTCGAGCCCAACGACATCGGCCTGACCTGCGGGGACTACGAGAAATCCCCCCAGCAGCGGATCATGGATATGGGGCCCCACTACGGGAATTTCCATGTCTGGCAGGAAAGGCTCAAAAGGGCCTTTGACCCCAACGACGTATCCGACCGCTCCTGGTACGGGGCGGGACTCCTGATGAAAGACGCCAAAGTAAAGTAAGCAGTAAGCAGCCTCCGGCCCGTAGGGCCTACCCTCCGGCCGGTAAGCCCTACGGGCTGGAAGCGGGCCCGGAGGGAAACCCGAAACTAATATAGGGTGATTAACATGACAAAAAAAATACATATTCTGGGGGCGGGGCTTTCGGGGATGGTGGCCGGGATCAATCTGGCCCGGCAGGGTTACGAGGTCCTGATCCTCGACAAATCCAAGCGGATCGGCGGGGCCGGGATCTTTCACCCGTCCGTCCATGCCACCCCGGTGGACCTGCCGCAGTTGAACAGCTACATCGGGATTGATATGACCGCGCAGTTTCACGAGGCCCTGGATTTCCGGGTTTATTTCGGAAAGAAAGAAGGCTGGCGGATCCCAGCGACGGGGATGTTCGGGGTGGAGCGGGGCAACCGGAAAAGCTCGATGGACATTTACCTTTATCAGGAGGCCCAGAAGGCAGGGGTGAAATTCGAGTTTTCCCGGGAGATTAAAAACCATAAGGAACTGCC
This sequence comes from Pseudomonadota bacterium, assembly GCA_026388615.1. Lineage (GTDB taxonomy): Bacteria > Desulfobacterota > JAPLJL01 > JAPLJL01 > JAPLJL01 > JAPLJL01. The sequence goes on from JAPLJL010000028.1 coordinate 1,672, forward strand.
CCCCGGGAGCATTATCTGCACCGGTCTTTTCCCCGAGATGTTCGAATCCCTGAAAGTGCCATCCCAGGGGATCTACGGCTACTCCGCGCGCTTTGAGTCGGACAAACCCAACGAGTATGTCGCCTATTTCGACCATTTCATCGGGGAATATTACTACCACGGGATCATCAACGGATTTTTCTACGGGCTGATTTTCCAGAGGCGGAAGCCGGTTTCCCGGGACGCGGTGAAACGCTGCCAGGAATACCTGGAGGAGCGGGAGGGGCTGAAACTGAAAGAGTGGGTATATATCGAAAACCAGGTGCCGATGGCCTCCGTGCGCAACCCCCGGATTTTCGCGGAAGACAAGATTCTGGCCGGGACACTTTCGGGGCTGATGGACCCGATGATCCTGTTCGGGATCGTGGGGGCGCTCATCTCCGGGAAGATCGCCGCCCTGGCCGTGGAAAACCGGGAAAAAGCGCTCAATGACTTCAAGTTTTACACTCGGAACTGGAGGGAAA
>JAPLJL010000183.1 GCA_026388615.1 Pseudomonadota bacterium
CCGGTGCCGAGGGAAAAGGGCAGGGGGGGATCATCGCCCAGCTGGGGCGGAAGCCCGGAGAAGTCGATGGTATCACGGAAAAGGCGGGGCGGGGTCCCGGTTTTGAAACGCCCGAGCCGGAAACCGAGATCCCGGAGGGAATCCCCCAGGCGGTCGGAGGGCGGATCGCCCATTCTTCCTCCCGGGCGGGAGGAGAGCCCGATGTGGATCAGGCCGTGCAGGAAGGTGCCGGGGGTAATCACCACGGCTTTTCCGGAGAAGGTTGAGCCCGGGGTGGCCACCCCGGCCACCCGGCCGCCTTCGACGAGAATAGCCTCCACCGGCTGGCCGGAGAGAACCAGGTTGGGCTGGTTCTCCAGGACTTGCCGCATTCTTTCCTGGTAGAGGCGGCGGTCGGCCTGGACCCGGAGGGAGCGGACCGCGGGGCCCTTGCTCGTGTTCAGGCGGCGGAATTGCAGACCGGTCGCGTCGGTGTTTTTGCCCATCTCCCCGCCGAGGGCGTCGATCTCGCAGACCAGGTGCCCCTTGCCGACCCCGCCGACCGCCGGGTTGCAGGACATCTGCGCGACGGTTTCCGGGGAGATAGTGAGGAGCAGGGTGGAAAGCCCCAGGCGGGCGGAGGCGAGCGCGGCTTCGCAGCCGGCGTGGCCGCCTCCGACGACGATAACCTCAAAATGAGAAGGAATATTAGCGACGTTCATTTTTAAAGTTCAAAGTTCAAAGCTCAAATGCCAAATTAAATCCTAAATTCAAAGTTCAAAACAAATTCATAAGTTTAAAGAAAATTGTATCAGTTTGAGATTTCCGTTTTAACATTTGGATTTTGAACTTTATTTGAACTTTGGATTTTGTCATTTGAGCTTACTTGCTTGTTCCCAAGTTTAAGCGGCGGCTGAGAACAAGAAAAGCGGCTAGGACGAGCAATCCGGCCAGGATCAGGGAGGAGCGGGACATTCCCAGCACCGGCAGAAGAAAGGGCCCGCAGAGAAACCCGCCCAGGGCCGCGCCGAACAGGTCCGCCGCGTCGAGGAGACCCCCGGTTTTTCCCGGTTCCGGGATCTCCTGGTCTTGCAGGTAGAAATCCGCGGCCAGGGGGAAAATCGCTCCTCCGCCCATACCGGTCAGAAGCACTCCGCCCAGGATGAGAGCCTTCACCGCCGGCAGAGGAAGGGCTGCGAGCGGTCCGGAGACCAGGGAGGGGATGAGGGGGAGGGCCAGGGCGATGCCCGCCGTGACCGGCAGGAGAATCAGGAGGAGGAAAGAGGTTCGGCCGTGGTCGCCCAGGCGGAGGGAAACAATCGCGGCTCCCAGAAAAAGCCCGAGCATGAAAAGGGCGTTGAGGAGCCCGATCATCCGGTAAAGGGTGCCGATCAGGTTTTGAAAAAGGTAGAGCCAGAATACGGAAATGCCCATCAGCGCAAAGCCGAGCAGGAAAATAGCTGCGGGGGCGGGGTGAGGTTTTCTCCGGGTCCGGGGCAGGAGAAACAAACCGAGCAGAAGGGCCGGGACCAGGAAGAGATAAAAAATCCCCCGGCCCTGAAAGAAACGGATCAGGGGGGAAAGATGGGAATCAGAGAAGCGGTCCCAGAGGATCAGGTTTTGCAGGTAGGTCGCGGGCCGGGAGTCGAGATTCTCCGGGCCCCGGGTTTTCCCGAGCCGGCTCTGAAATTCCCGGGTTCGGTCCGGGGGAAACAGGGTATAGAATTCGGCCGGGAGGAGTCCCGCCGGAGCCGGGTCCAGCCGGGAGAGGCGCCCGCCGAGAATTTCCGGGTCGGCGCTGACCGTGCGGGTCGCGGAGCCGGCAAAAATATAGGCGGGATCACCCGGGCTGACCACGATCTCGGGGAAAATTCTTTCCAGGCTCCGGTAGGTAGAATCGAAAAACCGGAAGGACTCCCCGCTCCAGTAGTTTTCACTGGCGGAGAGGAAAATCCCCAGGACTCCCCCCGGGGCCAGACGTTCCCGCGCCAGGGCGAAGAACTCCCGGGTGAAAAACCGGTTGAGACTGGCGTTGGCGGGATTGGAAATATTCAGGAAGATCAGGTCATACCGTTCGGAGGTGCGCCGCAGGTAATCGCGCCCGTCCGTGAAATGGCAGCGCAGGCGGGCATCCCGGAGCGCCAGCTGGTCTTCGGGAGCCAGGTAGGGATAAAGGAAATCATAGGCCTCCCGGTCCGGCTGGAGATAATCCAGTTTTTCCAGCGGGCTTTCGAGCAGGGCCCGGATCAGCCCCCCCGTTCCATTTTCAATCAGGAGCATATTCTCAGGATGAGGGTGCTGGGTAAGAATGTAGCCGGCCTTCTTGGCGTTTTCCTCCCGCTCGGGGAAACTCAGCGCGGGTTCCCCGTTCTGGTAAAGAATGGTTTGTTCCCGGGTGGAAGCGAGGGCCAGATGGGCGTAAGGCGTGTCCCGCGAACCCAGGTAGCGGGCGGCGGGGACCTGGCCGTGAAAGCCGGTTTGCTCAAGCCGGAGATTCAACCGGGGCAGAAATGACACCGCCAGGAGAAGAATCAGGGCTCCGGGGACGAAATACCGGGGGCGGAGGGGAAGCAGGAAGGAATGGATGGAGAAGCAGAGAAGCAGATTGATCCCCAGAAGGGTAAGGGGATCAAAAAAATGGAGAAGAATAAAAGTAAACCCGATTCCGGCTCCGAGCGAACCGAGGGCTTCGCTGGCGTAAATCCAGCCGATGACCCGGGCGGAGGGGGAAGCGGCGGGCAGGGCCCGCGCGCCCTGGGGAAAAATAAAACCCACGGCCATGGTAAAGGGCAGGGTGGTGAAAAGCAGGAGAAGAGAAAAAGTCGGGAAGGACAGGTATTCCCCCGGCGGGCTGGAAAGAAATACGCGGGACAGGCGCAAAGCGGGTACGATCAGAAAAGGCAGAAGAGCCGGCGCGAGAATAAAATAGGGTAAATAACGACCGGGGACCCGGGCCCGGGCTCCCGCCAGCGCTCCCAGGCCCGTCCCGAAAAGCCAGATCCCGAAAATCGTGCCCAGAACCAGTTCGTTTCCATGCATGATTACCAGGCATTCCCGGAACAGAATTGTCTGGAAAAGGAGTGCGGAAAACCCGATGGCAAAGAAAAGCAAGAAAAGGTTTAATCGGGAGGAAGTCAATTCGAAATGAGGTTTTGACATAAATACCAATATTTGATTTATTTATCCTAAGCTATTAAGTAA
>JAPLJL010000319.1 GCA_026388615.1 Pseudomonadota bacterium
CCATTTCCTCCCTCGCTCCACCCCAATACCTTCGCCAACGGTAAAACCGGGATCCAGGAGTAGCCCGGCTCGATCGCGCCTTCGAATTGGACCGCCTTCGTGATCCTATTTACCGGAATGGCGCAGATCTCGTTCTCCAGCTTTACCGTCAGCAGTTTCAGGATCGCCGCCGAAACCGGGAGTTTGATCTCAACCCGGCTCCCCTTTCCCGGGATGGAACCGATATTCAGGCTTCCTCCCAACCTCTTGACGGTCTGGTAAACCAGGTCCATCCCCACTCCCCGGCCTGAAACCCCGGTCACCTTCTCCGCGGTGCTGAACCCGGGAGAGGTGATTAGAAACAAGGCCTCGGCGTCAGAAAGACCGGCGGCCTTTTCCGCCGTCAGAAAGCCTTTTTCCACCGCCCTTTCTTTCAGCCGGGCCGGATCCATTCCTTTCCCGTCATCTTCAATCCGGATGATGACCCAGTCCCGCTTGCGCTCCGCGGATACCTGCAGTTTACCCGTCGGAGGTTTGCCCCGGGCCGCCCGGTCTTCCGCCGTTTCGATTCCATGGTCCACCGCGTTCCGGATGATATGGAAAAGAGGGTCCTGGATCGCCTCGACCAGGGACCGGTCCAGCTCCACATCCTCTCCCCGGCAGGAAACCTCCACGTTTATCCCTTTCCCTCGGGAAAGATCCCGCACCAGTCCGGGAACCCGGGAAAGAACCAGATCCAGAGGCAGGAGACGAAGGTTAAGAACCCCCTGGTATAAGCCGGCCATGACCCGGTTGAATTTCCGAAATTCCGGCTCGTTTTCCTCGATCAAGCCATTTTCGCCCGTCCCGGCATCGAACCCGCCGACCTCTTTTTTCACGGCCCGGAGGCTTTCTTCCCACTTGTTTTTGATCAAAATGATTTCGCTCAAGGAGCCGAGGATATAATCCAGGAAGCCCGGATCGATCCTGACCTGGGGGGTAAGCATGGCCGAAGATTCTTGATGATCTTCGAAATTAACCCCGGCGCCCTCCTGACTTTTTGCCGGGGTAGAAGCTTCACCAGAAATTTTTCCCTTGATTAATTGTTCCAATCCGGAGAGGGACTGGTAGAGAAAATCCACGATTCGGGACATCTTCCCCAATACCTCGCTCGCGGAACCGGGGTCAACAATCTTCTCGCCCTTCTGCAGCTCCGCCCGCAGGCTTTCCAGCCGGTCTTCCATCCGGTGAGCCAGCTCGGCCACGTCGGAAAAACCCATCGTCCCGGACATCCCCTTGATGGAATGCGCGGCGCGAAAAAGCCGGTGGATAATCTCGATATTACCCGGCTCTTTTTCCAGCTCGGGAACGAGTTTCCTCATTACCTCGAGCTTGATCTCGGCTTCACTGAAAAAAAGCGTTCGGAATTTATTAAGGTCGAGTTCCATCTATCAATTCGATTGACGATTGTAGATTGACGATTGACGATTTAAATACACGATCATAAATACCGGCGATTGCAGATAAGAAAAGAATTTTTAAATTCATCATTTGGAATGTCTGTTAATTCTCTGTTTGTT
>JAPLJL010000129.1 GCA_026388615.1 Pseudomonadota bacterium
ACGCCTTACGCCTAACCCCTAACGCCTAACGGAAAATAATCTTTTTTTTGAGGTTAGATCGTCTTGGCGGTCATCCCGCCGTCCACGACCAGGATCTGCGCGGTGATGTAGGAAGCTTCAGCGGAGGCCAGGAAGGCGACCGCGGCCGCCACGTCTTCCGGAGTGCCCAGTCTTTTCACCGGAATCCCCTTGATCATTTTATTCCGGGATTCCTCGCTCCCGATCAAGGGCGCGAGCATCTCGGTCTCGATCGCACCCGGGCAGATGGCGTTGACCGTGATTCCGTAACGGGCGAGTTCCATCGCGTTGGCGCGGGTCAGCCCGATAACCGCCGCCTTGGAGGCGCTGTAGACGGCCAGAAGGCCCGAACCCCTGATCCCCTCGACCGAGGAGATGTTGATCACCCGCCCCCGTCCGCTTTTTTTCAGGTGGGGAAAGGCCGCCCGGGTGGCGCCGATCACCCCGAAAAGGTTGATCCGGAAAACCCGCTCCACCTCCTCGTCGCTCACCCATTCGAGAAAAGCGGCAGAGCCCACCCCGGCATTGTTGACCAGGATATCGATCCCACCGCAGGCGGAAACCGCCTCCGCGATCATCCGCTCGATCTCCTCCGTCCGGGAGATATCGGCCGTAATGGCCCGCGCTTCCCCTCCCGCTTTCCGGATCAGGGAAGCGGTTTCTTCGGCCCTTTCGCCGTTGACATCCGCCGCCGCGATCCGGGCCCCGGAACGGGCGAGCCTCCGGGCGATCCCGCGCCCGATCCCGCCTCCGGCCCCGGTCACCAGAGCTGAAATTCCGTTCAAGCCATCCATATCAGTTGATCATTGATCGCATAGGGCATAGGGCAAATAGCAGAGCGAAAATTATAAACAGTCATCTGGTCTATTTGGTTTCTCTGGTTTTCAATCATCATTCGTCAATTTAAAGATGCACCACCCGATAACGGGGGAATTCAACCTGGTCCAGCCGGCAGAGGCCGGCGTTGACCGCCAGTTCCACCGCGTCGGCAAATTCCTTTTCCTGGAGCGGGCGGGATATCTCCGGGTATCGGTCGGCCTGGTAGCAGGGCCGGTATTGATCCATCACGTTCACATAGGTATTAGGGGAAATTTCCCGGGACAGGAATCCCGCCACCCTCCCCGTCCCGGCCAATCTCGAGGGTAAAACCAGGTGCCGGACCAGAAGCCCCCGCTTGGCGATCTCCGCGCCGTTGGTGTCCAGGTCTCCCACCTGGCGGTACATCTCCCGGATAGCCTCCCGGGCCACCTGGGGATAATCCGGGGCCGAGGCCAGGCGGGCGGAGGTTTTTTCATCCCAGAACTTGAAATCCGGCATGTAGATATCCACGATCCCGTCCAGCAACTTCAGCGTCTCCATCGATTCATATCCCCCGCAGTTATAAACCAGCGGGAGCGAAAAACCCTCGGCCACTGCCAGGGATAGAGCTTCGAGGATCTGGGGAACCACGTGGGTCGGGGTAACCAGGTTGAGGTTATGGCACCCGGTTTCTTCCAGCTCGAGCATGATGCCCGCGAGTTTTTCCGGGGTCACCGACTCCCCCATCCCCAGGTGACTGATTTCATAGTTCTGACAGAAGACACAACCCAGATTGCAGTGCGTGAAAAATATTGTTCCCGAGCCGTTTCGCCCCACCAGGGGCCGTTCTTCCCCGAAATGAGGCCCATGGGAGGAAACCACCGCCTGTAAACCGGTTTTGCAGAAACCGACTTCATTTTTGATCCGGTTCTTCCCGCACTTCCGGGGGCAGAGCCGGCAGGATTTTATGAGCTCGTAGGCTTCCTCGATCCGGTGCTTGAGCTTACCGTTCTCCGCCAGAGGCAAATAACTTGGATAAGATTTCATAAATAATTGCTGATAAATCTTAGCTTGAAACTCTCAATCTCCCCCCCGGCGGGGGAAAAAATCAATCTGGTTAATTATGGGAAAATTAAAATGGAACCTGGGGGAAATATCAACTGATACGTAAGGCGTTCGTAGTGTCCATTGGGTCATTGAGCAAAGAGCAAAGAGCATAGGGCATAGAGCAAAGAGCTAAAAACATTATTCCGGTTTCTTTGTTCTTACAGAAAGCCCGGCTTCCGGCCCGTAGGGCCTACAGCCCGGAGGGAGGGTTTGACCTGTACCCGGGAATATGGACACATCGAAAACCAAAGGTAAGCTAATGGGAGGAGGTGTGTCTATGGAAGCGAAGCGAAAGAAGAGGTTTGAGCCGTCTTTTAAGCGAGAGGCGGT
>JAPLJL010000398.1 GCA_026388615.1 Pseudomonadota bacterium
GTAAAAACCTTACAATAATTTTTTCGTAGGGGAGCCCCTCCGCGGGCTCCCTCATTCGGGCGGCCGTGGAAGTCCGCCCCTACATAATCAAAACCGAGGATCTTAACCACTGTAAAGCCGTTTCTGGGACACTACACTAGCTTCAGCATGAAAAGGGCTTCGTCGGGCTCTTAGAGCTCGGTAGCCGCAGCCTTTAGGCTGCGTTAATAAGGAATTAAAAAGGAGGGGAGGGTCTCTGTACCCTCCCTTTTTATATTTTTCCGGCGCTGGTTGCCTGATGTCGAATGTTTGACTCCGCGGTATATAAGGAAGACAATAATATGACCTTATTTAATTCCTAGAAAAGCACTCCCCAGGAGCTTGGTTTGCCCTTTTAAGAAGGCCGGAGTATAGGGAGGATGGAAATGAGGAAACTGAAAACTTCCCTAGTTATTCTCCTCTGGATGCTGGGATTGTCCATTTTCATCGATTCATCCGTTCATTTTGGTTGCACCTTTTCTTCAAATAATAAATCTCAAGAATTTAATAAACCGATTTATTCATGTTTGAAGAAATCAGATCCATTAATATCCGGAGCATATCATACCGCGGTCTGGACCGGGACCCAGATGATTATCTGGGGGGGAGTAAATTATGTAGATTCAACTCCAGCTTATCTATTCTCAGGGGGCAGATATGATCCAAATAAAGATAGTTGGCAGATGATCACTGCCGTTGGGGCGCCTTTTGAGAGGGTTGGGCATATCGCAGTCTGGACGGGGAAAGAGATGATCGTTTGGGGTGGTTGGTATAATATTAATACTGTATATTTTTGCGAAATTAGCGGCAGATACTATCCTTATTTTCTCGATGTTGGCAGTAGATATTACCCTTCCTCCGATTCTTGGCAATCTACCTCAAGAGTTAAAAGGACACAGTAAATAAGGAAACATTTTACTTGGTCGCGGCCCGCAGGCGACCCACCAGCAATCTGAAGATCGGGTAAACGATCCCGGGGTTCATCCGGATCAGGTCGCGGAAATCCACCCCGCGGATGATCAGGAAATCGGTGCTCTCCCGGGTTTCCACCGTGGCGGTCCGGGTCTCGGCGGCCAGGATGGCCATCTCTCCCACGCACTCCCTTTCGGAGAGGAGGGCGATCTGTTTTTGCTTTCCTTCCTCCTCCCGGAGGACCGCCACGCTGCCCGAGACGATCAGGAAAAGCGAATCCCCGGGGTCGTTTTGATGAAAGAGGATCTCGCCTTTTTTCACCCGGACGTCCCGGGCGATGTCCGCGAGGAATTCGAGGTCCTCCATCGCGAGGTGTTGAAAAATACCCACCCCCTGGAGAAACATTATTTTTTCCAGCGCCGTCAGCATCTTTTTTTCCTCCCTGGTTTTTCCGGAGCGATTCAATATTTCCACCGCCTCCCGCACCCGCGGTTCGGGATCGGAGGCCAGTTTTTGAATTTCATCTTTCCACTTCCCGGAGGAAGAATCCGGAAAAGAAGGAACAGCCAAGATGGCGAAGGCCCGCTCGAAGCGATCGCCCTTTTCGATCAGACTGCCCAATTCTTCCCGGCAGATATTTTCCTCTCCCCGGGGTTCGGAAACCGAGGCCCGCGGATCAGTCGGGTGGGGATCGAGGATCCGAATAATCGCGCCTCGGAGGGAATGGGGAAGGACCTCCTCCAGGGCCTCGAGGGCGCTCTGCCGCTCCGCTTCCGAACCGCCGGAAAGGGAATTCTTGATCTTCTGGGCCAGAGGCTCTTCGATCAGCAGGCCGATCAGGGCCAGGATTGTTTCGACTTCGAGGCTGATCTGGGTCCGCCAACAGGAGAGAAGTGAAAAGGAAATTTCGGGCGGGAGACCCCGTTCAAAGCAGGTGAACTTGCGGAGGGACTCATTGTGCCTTCCGATCGAATCGGAGAGCAGGGTCGAGATCTCCTCCGGGGAGAGCGGGTTTTTCCCGGCCCGAGCCCGCCAGCGTTTCAGAGCCTCGATCAGTTCCAGCCGGGAAACCCCGGATTTTTCGAAGAGGGAGATCCGGAGCACCCGGAGGACCTTTTCGTTCCCGAGTTCACCCAGGAAACGGTAAAAGATTCCCTGCACCCGCTCGGGCAGGCCCTCTTCCAGCCAGAGCAACACCTGCGGCACAAGGGCGGGGCCGCCCTTCTGTAAAATCGAGCAAACCTTGGTCACATTCGTGGACTGGAGCAGAAAATCCAGGACCTCCTGCTCGAAGCCGGGGATCCCGATCCATTCCAGGAGATCCAGGGCGGCCAGCCTTTCCTCATCATCGTCGGCCCGGATCATCCGCTTGATTTCGTCTTTCAGCTCGTCCGGGATCAGCGGGGAAAATGGTTTTTCTGGTGTAGGGCCCGATTCCCCATCGGGCTTTTCCGGCGCATTCGGGGAATGCGCCCTACCAATACTCGAAATCAATCCCTCCCAGAGCAGGGCCCGGACCCGGGGTTCTTTTTCGATTTTCAGACGATCCGAACATATCTCCCCGATTTCCGGGGGCCGGAAAGCCAGGTACGCCCGGGCGGCCTCCCTTCTGACCCCGGGGTTTTCATCGGCCAGGAAATCCTTCAATCCGGGGAGAAGATCGGGATTGCCGAGACGGACCGCGGCCCGGATCGCCCCGGCCCGGGTTGGGGGGTTCTCCGAACCGAAAAGCCCGGTCAGGCGGCGAAGAAGTCGGGGGGAACCCGTGGAGAGGGCCAGTTCCATGGCGAAGCCGGACGCCCGGTGATCACGGCCGGACAGGAGCTCCAACAGGTAATCCTGCCCGGCGGGGGTGTTGATTTTTTTCAGGCTCCGGAGGGCGGAAAGCTTGAGTTCCTGGTCGTCCCGGGCGAGGTTCTGGGACAGAAGGGACAGGTAGCTTCTCCGGAGGGGGAAGGCCGAGAGCAGAAGCCAGAGACCGGTAATGAGAAAAATCCCGACCAGGCGGAGCTGGTCGGAAAGATAGGCGACCCCGAAAATCAGGAAAGCCCCGGCCAGACCGAGGGCTACTGGCCGTCCCACCCCCAGGATGAGGGACCGGATCTTGCCGCGCACCTCCGCGGGAACCGAGCCGAGAAATAAATTCCCGGCGCCGTCGTTAACGGTGTAGAGGAAAATATCGTTGGTCACCCGGGTGGCCACGGTTCCGAAAAATCCGGCGGTGGTGGCCATCACCCCGCTGAAACCCAGAAGCCCGAGAGGATAAAAAAGATAGGCCAGGCTGACCCCAAAGAATTCGAACACCCCTCCCAGGGCGAACAGGTTGATCACCAGGGCGGGAAAATAGGCCAGGCCCTGGATCAGGCCGAAGAAGGCGGTCAGCCGGTCCGCATCCGGGAAGGCGAGGGCCGCCACCCGGTTGTATTCGTACTCGATCAGGTAGGTGATAAAAATGGAACTGACCGTCGCCACGAAAAAATACTGGAAGAACCGGGAGCCCGCGGCGTAGCGAATCCCCTCGCGGAGGTCCGAGAGCGGCCGGGTGACCGAGCCCACGAGTCCGCCGGAGGAAGGGAAGGCCGGTTCCTCGCTTCTCCGGGCGGGCTCCCCCACCCGGAGGGCCAGCCCGCCGGCGCATAGCCACATGGCCCCGAGCAGGAACAGGACATTTTCGGTATGAATCCTTTCCGTCCCGAGTTTCAGGCCGAAACCGGCCAGCACCGCGCCGATGAGGCCGCCGGCGGCCAGAAGGGGGAAGGTCTTTTTCGCCTCCCGGACCGGGAAAAAGGCCGCGGCCAGGTTCCAGAACTGGGTGATAAGAAGGACGGTGGCCACCTCCACCCCGAGGAAGAAGATGATCGGGAAGATCTCTCCGCCCACGTAAAAGCGGCCCAGGAGCGCGAGTATTCCCAGGCTGAACGCGGTGGAGGACAGGACCCGGTGCCGCTTAAACCGGTCCACCATCCCGGCAAAGGCGAGCGAAACCCCGACGGTGAAAACCGCGTTCAGGATATAGAGGTAGGGAAGGCTCTTGATCCCGATCGTCTGCAGGAGGAAGGTCAGGCGCAGGCTCCGCCCGATGGTAATCCCGCCGAAGACCAGAAAAAGCAGGAGCGCGAGTTCCCATATCCGGGAAGTCTCGTCCCTCCGGGCTTGACGCGGGTGATTGGTCAGTGACATTTTCTCACCAGATGCTAAAGGTTAGAGAGAAAATATTATTCCTGATTTTAAGGCGGATTCAAAGGGCCAGCTCTTGAAAATTTCTAATGAGCAATGTCGAATTACTAATTAATGACTAATGTCTAATTATCGCTTTTTGAGTTCCCAAGTCGGCCGTTGGTAATTGGGGTTTGGGGTTTATTTAGACATTAGGAATTGGCAATTAGTCGTTTCCTGCCCCGGGATTCGACGACGAAGTGGCTGAAGTGCGATAAAAATCCGGCAACTGCTTGAAATATATGGAATTTGTTTAATTTGCCCCAACTTGGTTCAAATTGGTTCCCGGCCTGTATTTTCGCGGCTGTCAGAACTTTACTCACAGAGTATTCCACAAGTTTTCCACAAAGTCTGTGGAAAACCCGGCATTTATTTGCCTGGCTTCGGGAAAATGCGCGTTGTATTTGAAAAAATGGTAAAAGTGTAGTATTGAAGTTCTAAGGTTATTCTTTCTTTTGCCTGAACGCCGATGACAGAAAACAATCCGGAAATAAAAGTAAAGGGAAGCATCTTTGTAATCTTCGTCAAGATCATTCGCAGTTCGAAGGATGAGCGTCTATACCGCCATCTTAATGATGAAGACAGAAAAATTATTTCCGGGCGGATTTTCCCCTCCGGCTGGTACCCGATGGATACCTTCTGGCATTGCCTGAGAGCATGCTACGAGGTTTTCGGGGAAAAGAAACCCAAGAACGCCCGGGAGTGGGGCAAGGTCATGGGCATCCAGCTTTTGACCGGGACCTACAAGGATGTTCTTTCCACGGCAAACACGGATCTTCCCTCCGCGGTGAAAACCTTCGCCTTGATTTCCAAGACCTTTTTTTCCCATTCTCATTTCGAGCTGATTTCCCTGGAAGGCCGCAACGCCAAGCTCAAGCTGACCCAGGTTTCCGACAATTCCGCGGCGCTGATTTTTTATTTCATCATCTGCGGGTTTCTGGAAAAATACATCGAGATGGCCGGGGGGAAGAACTGCCGGGTGAATTTCTCGGAAATGGCCGAGAATGATAATAAAACCGTGGTTTTCGACGCGAATTGGGAATAGCCCAGAAAAAGAAATGACGAATTTCTAATTTCTAATGCCTAATCAAACACCAATGAACAAACAGAAGAAAATGACCAATGTCTAATTTCTAATGGCTAATCAAACACCAATTACTAATGACTAATTA
>JAPLJL010000011.1 GCA_026388615.1 Pseudomonadota bacterium
TATTAGTCATTGGGGTTTAATTAGATATTAAAAATTGGTCATTAGACATTGGGGTTGATTTGGTCATTGGTGTTTGATTAGTCATTAGAAATTCGTCATTAGACATTCTCAGTAGATAATTTTGAAGCTTCCGTCTTCCTCATACCAGTCAATCGCCTGGGTCTCGCGGGGCACCTGGCCGTCGGGAACGCCGCGTGGATAACCCAGGGCAATGGTCGTGACCAATTTATATGGGTATTTGATTCCCAGGCGTTTTTTCCACTTGGGTATCATCCCGATCGGTTTGCAGAAACTGACCCAACAGGTCCCCAACCCGAAGCTGTGGGCGGTGAGCACCATGTTCTGCCCGGAAATACCGACGTCAACCATCGGATCACCCGCGGAGCGCCGGTCCATCAGGAGAAAGATCACGGTAGGGGCGCCGTGCCAGACCCCGAGCTTTTCCTCGGCGATCAGCTTCATTGCCGCGGCGGGAATGGGGTGGAACATGTTTTTGCTGAACCGCATGAACAGCTTGCTGACCCACTCCTTCCACCGGCTTCCTTTTTCGGTGTAGTCCGTGAATATCATCAGGAGGCGCATGACCTTGACCACGGACTGGGTCATTTCCTTGATCAGGGCCTGATCCTGGACAACCATGAATTTCCAGGGCTGGGTGTTGCCGGAAGAAGGCGCGTAGCGGCCGGCCTCGAGGATCCGCCGGATCAGGTAGTCGGGCACCTGCTTGTCCTGGTAATAGCGCACGCTCCGCCTCCGGTAGATAACCTCCTCTATCGCGTTGAAGGGGGCGCCGGATTCCGGAGGAGTGATTTTGCTTTTGGATCCCTTTTCCAGATCTTCTTGCTCGCTCACTTTTTCTCCTGTCTTAAAAATTGGATCCGAATCAATAAACTAAATGAAAGTCGGGACAAAGTTGGGTAGCCGCAACCTTCAGGTTGCGCCATTTTCGCAGGCTAAAGCCTGCGGCTACCGTTTCTCCTCTTCGTATTTTTCCCGGTCCCAGGTGGAGGAAGTAACCCCTTGGGCCTTCAGGATGTTTTTCTGCACCCGGTGGGTCTCGGTCTTCGGAAGCTTGTCCACCACGTTTATGTAGCGGGGCACGGCGAAACGGGGAAGCTTTTCCGCGAGAAACCTGACCAGGTCGGGCAGATCGATTTTCTGGCCCTCCCGGGGCACGATCGTGGTCATGATGTCATCCTCACCCATTTCGGAAGGCACCCCGTAGACCGCGCATTCCAAGACCGCCGGGTAATTGATCACCTGGGACTCCACTTCGTAAGCGGAGACGTTCTCACCCCTCCGGCGCATGTAATCCGAGGCCCGCCCCCGGAAATACAGATACCCGTTTTTATCTTTGGAAATCAGATCGCCGGTATGAAGCCAGCCGTCCCGCATCTTCTGGCTGGTGGCTTTCTGGTCCTTCAGATATTCCACCGAGCTCTCCCGGTTCTCCCCTATCCAGATAACCAGTTCCCCGGGCTCGTCTATCGCCACGTCCTTCATCCCCTCGTCCACCAGGCTATACTTGGTGCCCATCATCGGCTTGCCGATCGAACCGTAGGGGGCATTGCCCACATTGAAGGTAACCACCCCGCCCCCGTCCACCGCGCCGTAGGTTTCCCAGAGCTGAACTCCGAAGCGTTTTTCGAAAGGTTCCGCCGCTTCCGGGGGGCAGGCTGAACTCAGGATAAAGCGGACGCTATGGTCTTTATCCTTCGGGTTGGGCGGCTGCTTGAGCAGGATGGGAGCCATCGCCCCCAGGCAATTGAAGGTGGTCGCCCGGTATTGCCTGATTTCATCCCAGAACCGGCTGGCGGAGAAGCGCTTGGAGAGCGCCACCTGGGCCCCGGCCCACATCGCCTGGGTGACCGTGACCCAAAGGGCATTGGCGTGGAAAAGCGGGAGGCAGGTGTAAAGGATGTCGTTCCTGCTGTAGAGAAGCCGGGCCCCCATCCCCAGGCGTCTGACCCCGGAATGGATGTAGCGGTAAACCACCCCCTTGGGCAGGCCGGTCGTCCCGGAAGTGTACATGATGATGCACATGTTGTTCCGGTCGTATGAGATTCCCGGATTGCTCACCGGGTATTTCGGATCCTGGAGCTCGCCGTAGTCCCGGCTCCCGGGCGGGAGCGGGAATCCCGCCGGCGCCTCACCCCGGAAACAGATGAACTCCCGGACCTGGGTGGTCTTGTCCCGGATCTTCTGGATTTCCTCGGACACGGTATGGTCAAAAAAGAAGTATTTGATCTCGGAATGGTTGATGATGTAAGCGAGCCCGTCACCCTTGAGCTGGGTGTTGATGGGAATCGCGTACATGCCGAGCTTCTGCAGGGCGTAGAAGGCGTAGAGAAACTCGGGGCAGTTGGACATCATGATCCCCACGCCCTCTCCCGGCCGCGCCCCCCGCTCCTGGAGGGCGTGGGCCACCCGGTTGGACCTCTCATTTAACTGCCGGAGGCTGAGAACCTGGTCCTGGTAACGGAGAAACGGGTGATCGCCGTCCTTCTCCGCCTTTTTTTCCAGGAGATCGGAAAAAGAGATATCCTCCGGGATGGACAGGCTCCGGCGCTTGATCGTCTCCCGGAGCATCGGGCCGAGGGAACCCTCGGTGAGCTGATCCCGCGTTACCCGGTAAATGACCCGGCTGAAAAGATAGCCCATGGTGCCGTACGATTTAATTTTTCTCTTATCCATCTATCCTCCCTGAAGACGAGCTATCGCACCCGACCTGGTTTTTAGTGAAATCGGGCAATTTGCTGAACAGGCAAATGCAGCATTGAGTATGCCTTATTATTGAAAATATCTTTGTCCGATGTCAAAAGAATTCTCTCGGCGGCGACCCCCTCGGGCAAGGCGCTGGCGGAGAATTTCCGGGTGGTGATTGTTTTTATTGTCGTCGGATGTCCGAGTTTTTTGTTTTCTGACCACCCCTCCACCCAACTGTTTAGTGTAGTGCGAAAAACAGATTTTCACATTCGGCTGTCATTGCGAGGAGCGCAATCATTTCAACCAGAGTAAACTGCGCGACGAAGCAATCTCCGTTTGAGGATCGAGATTGCCACGCTCCCTTCGGTCGCTCGCAATGACAATCAATTGAGTATTCAAACGCCAAAGAATTTACGATTCACCGAACCAGCGTTTCTAAATCCCGCTGTTGATCAGGTACTCATCAATCCCCACACCCCGCTCACCGGTATCGAGGTTGGTGTATTCCGCGAAATTCTCATGCACGACCACGCCGTCGCCCTTCTCCCGCATCGGCAGATAAAGCCCGGAGAATTTCTCCGATTTCAGTCTCCAGATCTTGCCCTGCTCGTCTTCCCCGATAAAAACCGAGGACCGCGGGACACCGTTATCGAATTCCGTCTCCTCAATCCGCACGCTCACGATCCGGAGATTCCCCTCGTCCCGGGAAACAAAGCCCGAGCCCATAAACGCCTCGCCGACAACTACCCGGGACATGTTAATAGTCTTGTCGGACATCTGAACCGCGATCCAGTTCCAACCCGT
>JAPLJL010000192.1 GCA_026388615.1 Pseudomonadota bacterium
CTTTGCTCCATGCTATCTGCTCTCTGCTCTATGCTCTATGCTCTATGCCCTTTGCTTTTCACGGACACAATGGACTCTATGAACTCAATGGACGCCTTTGCCCTTTGCTCTATGCTCTATGCCCTATGTGCTTTGCGATAGCGCTCGCCTTGTGATAATTTTTTCTCCATGGAGAGGGAAAGGACGATCGCGAAGCCGGTCAGCGTTTCCGGGATCGGGCTGCATTCCGGCGCGAAGACCTTTCTGACCCTGAAACCGGCGCCCCCCGGGAGCGGGATCACTTTCTTCCGGCCGGATCTTGATCCTTCCCTGCCGATCCCGGCCCGCATCGATTACGTGGGTGACAATCGTTTCGCCACCACCCTGCGCCGGGGCGAGGCGGAGGTCGCCACCGTGGAGCATCTTCTGGCCGCGGTTTACAGCCTCGAGGTGGATAATCTCGAAGCCTGGCTGGAAGGCCCGGAGGTCCCCTCCGGGGACGGGAGCGCGCAGATTTTCGTGGACCTGATCACCGCGGCCGGCCTGAAAGTCCAGGAGCGTGACCGGTCGATTTTCTCCATCCCTTATCCGCTGGAGGCGGTCAACCCCGAAGCGCGGATTACGGCCGGACCGGAACCGGGAAACGGCCTTTCCCTGGAGTTTCGAATCGCTTACCCCCGTCTCCAGGTCCCGGAGCAGACCTTTCACCTCCGGCTTTCCCCCGAACTTTTCCGACGGGAGATTGCCTCGGCCCGCACCTATGGTTTTCTCGAGGATCTTTCCGGGCTGAAGGCCGAGGGCAAGGGAAAGGGGGGGTCTCTTGAAAACGCGATCCTGATCAGCGATGGTAAAGTGGTGAACCCGGAAGGCCTGCGTTTTCCGGAAGAGCTGGTGCGGCACAAGATTCTGGACCTGATCGGGGACCTGGCCCTGCTGGGGCGGAGGGTTTCCGGGAGGGTGGCGGCGCAATATTCCGGGCATTGTTTGAATCACCAGCTGGTGCGGGAGATCTCAAAGATAATGAAGTAGGCCGGTAGCCGCAGGCTTTAGCCTGCGTTGCTTGTAGGCAGTAAGCAGTATGCAGTAGGCAGCAAAGAAGGTTGTAGGTCATAGGTCATGGGTCATAGGCTAGAGAAAAAAAACAAAGAGTCCATTGTATTCCTTGAGTCCGAACGGACACATATAGATCCCATGGACAGTTTTTCCATTCTTGGCTTTCAACTCTTAGGCTTCTTAACTCTTAGGCTCTTAACTCTATGCCCTATGCCCTATGCTCTATGCTCTATGCTTGGAACCTTCGGACTTTGACCTTTGAACTTTGAGCTTGTTTAAAATATGGACTCGCAATTCTTTCTCGTCATCGCCTTGGTCATATTCTCCGCGCTTTTCCTGGCGGCGGTTTTCTTCCGTCTCGAGCCGGGGCGGCCGGTGTACCTCTGGTTCCGGATCTGGCTTTTCCTGGCGGTGATAATCCTGAGCCTCGGGATCGGTCTGCGTTCCTACGAATCCAAGCATCTTCCCCTCACCAACCTTTATGAATCCCTGCTGATTTTCGCCTGGTTTTTAAGCCTGATCCCGCTGGTTTTCAAGAAACTGCCGGTTTCCCTGCTCCGATTCGCGTTGCTGCTGGCCGGGGCCGCCATCCTTTCCGCCAGCCTTCTTCCGCATCGCTTCACCGAAGCCGCGCCCCTCCTGCCGGCTTTAAAAAGCCACTGGCTGGCTTTTCACGTCCTGACCTGCTTTTCGGCTTATTCCGCCTTTGCCGTCGCCTTCGGATCCGCCCTGCTTTACCTGGTGCCTGCCTTCCGGGGCTCGCTTTCCCTGGAGACCCTGGAAAACATCACCTCCACGTCGATCTCTCTGGGATTTCCGCTGCTGACCATCGGGATCGTGACCGGCGCAGTCTGGGCCAACCAGGCCTGGGGAACCTACTGGAGCTGGGACCCCAAGGAAACCTGGTCGCTGATTACCTGGCTCATCTACGCGGTCTTTCTCCACGCGCGTTTCGCCAAGGGGTTCCGCGGGCGCCGGGCCGCCCTCATCGCGGTTTTTGGATTTATCTCCGTGATTTTTACCTACCTGGGGGTGAATCTTATTCTCTCCGGCCTGCATTCCTACGCTTCATAAAATCGACCGCCCTCCGGGTCGTAGACCCCTACGGGTCGGAGACCGACCGCAGAATCTGGTTAATCTGGTTTCTTTAGTTAAAAACCCTGAACTGTGAACTTTGAACCTTGAACCTGTCTTGTCTATCTAG